>CACYBS010000214.1 GCA_902772725.1 Erysipelothrix rhusiopathiae | reverse complement strand
CAACTGCAACCATCGTAATTCCAAATATTTTGAAGATGTTCCAATTAATCCGGCTGTAAGAGCTACAACCGATATTAATTGTGTAAAAGATGCAGATATCGTATTGTTGGCAGTACCTACCATTGCCATTGATCCAATCTGTCAGCAGATCAATCCATTGCTTACAAAGAAAACAATCATTATCAATGTATCCAAGGGATTCCATCCGACGACCAATGAAAGAATGTCAGAGGTAATTCGCCGCTGCATTGACGAAGATAAATTAAGTTCTGTTGTATCTTTGATCGGGCCATCTCATGCCGAAGAGGTTATCATTCGCTTACTTACTACCATTGATGCGGTAAGTTTGAATGAAAAGGATGCCGAAACCGTTCAATACCTTTTCTCGAATAATTATCTTCGTATCTATACCGGAGATGATGAAGTGGGTAGTGAATTAGGTGTAGCGATCAAGAACGTTATGGCAATTGCCTCAGGTATTATTGCCGGACTTGGATACCAGGATAATACCCGTGCTGCATTAATTACCCGTGGATTACAGGAAATGATCCGCTACGGTACTTATTTTGGCGGAAAAGCCGAAACCTATATCGGTCTTACTGGAGTAGGGGATTTAATCGTAACATGTACCAGTGTGCATTCCCGTAACTTTGAAGCTGGTTATCAAATCGGTAAGGAAAACAGTGTTGCCAATTTCTTTGCCAACAATAAGAAAACTGTCGAAGGTGTAAGAACTGCTAAAATCGTACATAACGTTGCCGCTAAGCATAATATTTCAATGCCAATCTGTGAGGAAGTATACCAAATTTTGTTTGAAGGCAAGGAACCGAAAACCTGTGCCAATAATTTAATGTTAAGAGAATTGAAGAAGGAGTTTTAAGTTATGTCAAAATATGTCAACAAAGAATCACTCACCGAAGCCCTATATCAGAAATTGAATATTTCAAAAAAGGATGCTGCCAGTGCAGTTGAATTGATATTCGATGAACTGAGTGATGCGTTGGCATCCGATGGCAGTGCCGATATAACTGGATTTGGAAAGTTTGTGATATTTGACCGTAAGGAAAGAATGGGAATCAATCCCGTTACGAAGGAAAGAATGATGATCAATGCCACAAAACTGCCTAAATTTAAGCCTTCTCAGACATTAAAGAATAAGTGTAATGCGAAATAAAGGGTTTAAATACCCTTTATTTTTTACCGGAAAAGAGGATTGAATATGCGTCATAATTTTAAAAGAATTGTCATCCTGTTTTTAGTGCTCGGTCTGGTAGTCGGTACCATTTCTGTAATGTTGTATCAATGGAACCAGATGCGAAACGCAAATTCAAAGAAAGATGATGAAAAGACAGAGGAAGTAACCGAACTGCCGGACGATCTTGCCGAAAGGGAAGCCCTGTATCAGCAGGCATATCCGGAGATGGATCCTGCCGAAGTGCATAGAAGAGTGTTAATGAATCTGGATAAAAAGCCATATGATGATGCTCATCAGATTCAAAATCCGGGTTCCATGACAATCCTGGTCAATAAATACCATTATCTATCTTCAAGCTATGAACCGGAGGATTTAACAACTTTGATTTCCAATCCGAATATTTATATGCGTGAAGAAGCAGCTAAGGCAATGGACCGTTTAATCAGCGGTGCTGCAGAGCAGGGATTTAATATCACTGTTTTATCAGGATACCGTTCCTGGCAGGATCAGAAGAAAATATATGAGTCTGTTCGTAAGACAGATGGTGCTGAAATTGCGGATGGATATTGGTCAAGACCGGGCTTCTCTGAAAGCCAGACCGGATTATCTGCTGATATTATGTTAGGTAACTCTCCGGATGATCTTAACAGCATTCTTTATGATCCAAATTATCAATGGGTCATCGATCATTTAGCTGACTATGGTTTTGTGCTTCGCTTTGATGATGGTAAACAGGATTATACGCTAATCCTTCCGCAATCATTCCATATCCGCTATGTCGGCGGAAAGGCAGCAAGAGAAATGAAAAACGGAAATCTCTGTTTAGAGGAATATTTAATTCTGCCTTTATTAGAAGCCGAAAAGGAAGAAAGTGAAGAGGCTAAGGAAGAAGAGCCAAAGGAAGAACCTGTAGAAGAACCGACAGAACCGGTTGAAGAACAGCCTTTGGAAGAATTAGCTGAACAACCTGTTGAATAAAAAAATATATCTCCCATTATTGAATGGGAGATTTTTTATTGTGTGAACATGCAGTCTTCACAGATACCGTATAAAGTTAATTCATGATGGAATACACCATAAAAGGCTGACCGTTAAAATCCGGTTTAAAATGGTGCATCGGACAATTTTGAATCGGTATGATCTTCAGACATTTGGTACATACGGCATAGTGATGATGTCCTTTTTATGTAATTCGAAAACAGCTAAATCTTTATCCGGTAAATGGAGGATTGTTCTTTGAACGATCTGGTGAGCTTCAAAAGCATCTAATATCCGATAAATGGAGCAGGCGAGCCAACTGCGAAACAGTTAAGCGAGTTAGTTGAATATTGCAAAGCAAACAATATGAAAACGATCTTCTCAGAATCCGCAGCATCACCAAAGGTATCGGAAACATTAGCTGCTGAAGTAGATGTTGAAGTAGTAGAAATTGATACCTTGGAAGAATACAGTGAAAAAGGATATCTGGAAAGAATGCAGGATAACCTGGAAAAGATTCATACGAGTTTGAAATAAAGATAGCCGGAGATATTCCGACTTTTCTTTTTGGATATTCATATTAAATGTAATTTACATTTAATGACTCAAAGCAAAATCATTTTTTTTCAAATGCAGTACTTAGAAACATTATTTATAAAAAAATGACAATAATCAGGGAATATACAGTTAAATGTCCTCTTATATACACTTCTATATACACTTTACTTCGCATAATATATATTATGTATCATATGTGTATGTAAATAGCAACATAAATCAATAGTATAAACTCAGCTGTTTTCAATACAATTTTTTAATTGATGGCATATTTAAACATCAATATTTATTACGCATTCATTTCTTGGCCGATTATTTTCTTTTGATCTATGTATTCTGCCTCTATTCTTATTTATGCACATCTTCTCATTTGCATCGAGAATCTGTTTTATGAATACTTGTCCATCCGGTGCAAATTAAGTGCACAATAAAAAAGCCATATTTCAGGCTTTTTTAGAATTCAAAATCAATTGCGTATCGACCGGATACTTTTGGAACGATAATGTTGTCTTTTACATCAACGTGTAATGGATGGCCTGCATAATGATTCAACGCAGCTACATCTGTATGAATGCTTTCTAACATAACATCTGTATTGGAAGATCCTAATACATCTGTAGTGACTTTAATTGATTCCAAACCATCGATTTTACCGGCAAGACCTTCAAGACCTTCTTTAATTGCTTTTTTGGCAGCTAATTTTTCTTCATCAGATAATTCGCTTTTTAATGTCCATAGAATAATGTGTTTAACCATAATAAATACTCCTTATTTATTTATAGAATACCATATTTCCCTGTTTATAATTTGTGAAAATGCTCACAAATTATTTATAGTAATCTACCAGCTTCTCTGTAAGCTTGTAGGAATATCCGGCACCGCATACGATAATTACGGCATCACTTGGATAATTTTCCTTTACATATTTGGCAAGATCATCAAAGTCTTCAATATAGGTAAAAGAATCCCCTACCCGATCTTTTAAAATATTCATATCCATCGGTGTAAGATGTTTTCTGGCTTCTCTTCCTTCAAAAGTCTTTGTTACAAGAATCACATCCGGAATCTTAAAGGCATCGACAAATTCATCAACAAATAATTTTAAACGGGAAATCTGATGCGGTTCAAAGATTCCAACAACTGTCTTATCCGTATAAACATCTTTTAATGCTTTAAAAACAGCTGCGATTTCCGTAGGATGATGACCATAATCATCATAGATGGTGATGGAATCATCTTCATATTTCTTTTCCATACGGCGACCGATTCCATGGAACGCTTTTATTGTCTCCTTAAAGCTGTTTATATCCACATTTAAGGCTTTTGAAAGGCAATATACTCCCATGGCATTTTGTACGTTATAATCGCCTAAAATGCCGATTTCGCATGTCTCTGTTCCATCGATCACAAAGATGGAACCATTTGGAGTTGCTTCCTTAATTTCATAAGTATGAATATCTGCATTGGTCCATGCCGGAACAACGGACTTATCTTTACAATAACCGGCAATGGTAACACCGTTTTCTAAGATCCAGTCTTTTGCCATCTCTAAGATTTCACGGGTACCCGGGTTATCAAAGTTTACAATCAAGAGCTTTTCATTGACCATATTCTTTATGAAATTTACATAGGACTGTTTAATTTCATCTTCATCCTTGAAGAATTCCGGGTGGTCCATTTCCATATTGTTGAAAATAATATAGGAAGGATGATAATTCAAAAAGTTATTGTTGAATTCATCAGCTTCAACCACAAAGTAATCTGAATTGGCCAGGCGGTATCCTGCACCCCATTCACGGATAATTGTACCGGCTTCTACAATCGGATCTAAACCGGCATGTTCCATCATGAGTCCGGTAAGAGCTGTTGTAGAAGATTTACCATGAGTTCCGCAAATCGCAACAACTTTCTTATCTTTTTGAAGATACTTACCGGAGAACTCCTGCCAGGTCATCACAATACCTCGTCTCTGGCCTTCTAAAAGTTCCGGGTGATCCGGATTGTAGTCATACACAGCCGGTGTAATTGCCAAAATATCTGCATCCTTTAAATGGTCGGCACTATGACCAACCTGGATATCAATTCCGTTATTTTTTAATTTATGTGCATAATATGTGGAATCGGAAATATCACAGCCGGTGACATCAAAGCCCATGCTTTTGGCGATAATCGCAATCGGAGCTAAACCGGAGCCGGCTATTCCCATAAAATGTACTTTTTCACGCATAAAAACATCTCCTGTCTTTTCAATTTACCTACTGCATTATAACAAACTTTGCCCATATAAAAAAGGTTTCATCCGGATGTAACTATATCCGTAACCTATTTATTAAGACATTTTCCATTTGTATTATGTGAGCATCTTTTGGTGTTACATTCTGTAACTTGGTTACAAAATAAAAAAAATCAGTGCTGAGCGCACTGATTAAATCCAATAATTGGCATATACTTCTACCGAATCATATTCCGGTATTCTGGTTGAGTTTGTATAGATTTGAAAGTCCTGCGTCTGCCCGGAATCTATGCCTTTAAACATATATGTTGTATAGATCGCCACGATATCAGAACCGTTTTTATAGACAGAAGATATAATCGGAGTAACATTTCCATCCGAAATATTAGTAATCTTTCCTTTTACCGATGCATAGTCCGATTTTGTTTTCACTTCTGTGATATCTGCTATAGAAAAGATCTTTGAAGAAACATCATACTTAGAATCTATATATTCCCCACCGGATATTTGAAATTCTACATTGGTCGGCTTGGAGGATAAACTTGTAGAGATTCCGTAATACATGATATCTCCGGCTTCAAGATAACTTAACTTATAATCACTTTGATCTATAACCGTTCCTTTGGCATCTGTGGCAATGATCGTAATTTCAGGTTCCATGAAAGCTCGATTGCTTGTATTGTTTTCCAGGACAAAACCATAGTTGACCACACCGCCGGTTTTTTCATTTTTCTCCCAGCTCCAGCAGGTCTGTGAAATGGTGGCCTCATCTTCAAGGATTCCCGAACTGCAGGCAGATAGAGAGAGTAACAACCCCATACAAATGATCATCGAAATAAATTTTTTCATCGTTTCCTTTCCGATGCCACAAGAAAAGGAGCTGCTAGAGCTCCTAATTGTTAATATTTAATCGTTTAAACATTACGGCTCTGGCATCATCTTCGAATTTGTTTTT
>CACYBS010000213.1 GCA_902772725.1 Erysipelothrix rhusiopathiae | reverse complement strand
GCAGCCGCACGTACTTCAAAATGTCGTCCCATATTTTCACCTTTCAAATTTTCACTCAAATAGTATAACAGTAGATCGTCTATTTTTCAATCTCTGCATATCTTTCAATTATCTTTTGTACAAGCGGATGTCTTACAACATCGGCAGCCTGCATCTCAATCATTGAAATGCCATCAATTCCTCGCAGGATGGAGCAGGCTTCCATCAATCCGGAATCCTGTTTCTTGATCAAATCAATCTGAGTCACATCCCCATTTACGATGAACTGGGCATTTTTACCCATGCGGGTCAAAAACATCTTCATCTGTGCTTTCGTTGTATTTTGGGCTTCATCCAAAATCACAACCGCATCATTTAAGGTACGTCCTCTCATGAATGCCAGCGGCGCAATTTCAATCACCTGTTTTTCAATCAGACGGTCTACCGTTTCGGTTCCTAACATATCATAAAGCGCATCGTATAACGGACGCAGATAAGGATCGACCTTCTCTTTCATGTCACCCGGCAGAAAGCCTAAGGATTCCCCTGCCTCGACAGCAGGACGGGTCAATACGATCTTGCGTATTTTTTCCGATTTTAACATGGATACCGCATATACAACGGCCAGATATGTTTTTCCGGTACCGGCAACTCCGGTCGCAAAAACGATGTCATTATTTCGAAACGCATCACACAGGGCAGCCTGTCCCAGAGTTTTAGGATAAATGACCTTTCCGGATTTTGTCTTACCGACCGGCTGAAGCTGGTGCATATCAAAAGAAGATAATCGATTTGATTTAGCCAGCGTACAGATATAATTAATATCCTGTACGGAAAGACGCTTATGTATTGCGATAATATCAAACAAAGCTTTTACAGCTGAATCAATTTGATCATTATGCTCGCCCTCATATTTTAAAAATTGATCCCGAAGGATGAATTCGGTTTTAAATTGTTTGTTTAATGCCTGCAGATTGCAGTCATTAAATCCGGTAAACAGCAGGATATCATCATAGCTGTGACCGGATAGATCAATTGTCTGATAACCCATCTATCCATTTCTGCTTAAAGAATGTCTGTAAGCAGATACTCCTTTCTAATGCTCCTAAATAAAAAATCTGCATAAGCAGATTTTTATTATTTTCCTCTACGTGCTTTACGTGCCGCTTCAGACTTTAATTTTCTGCGGACACCCGGTTTTACGTAAAATTCTCTTTTGCGTGCCTCAGCAAGGGTGCCATTACGAGATACCTGACGTTTAAATCTTCTTAAAGCGTCATCCAGCTGCTCGTTTTCCTTAACAACTACTTTTGGCATGTTTGTCCTAACCTCCCTTCCTGAGTAATACAGAGAAATTATAACAAATAAGACTATATTTGTCCAAAAAATTTTTAGATTTCTTAAAACATTTCCTATTCGTTCTCTGATTCTTCTGCGAGAACCTCTTGAATGCATTCCTTGGCGGAAATATTATCACCTTTCCAAGGTACACGGCCGTTTTCATGATACATGAAGACCTCATCGCCTTTTCCAAGCAGCAATACCACATCACCTGCGTTGGCATTTTGAATAGCCTGACGGATGGCTTCATAGCGCTGGGCGATAAAGAGATTTGTCTTTGTAGTGATTCCCTCACGAATCTGAGCGGCGATGGCTGCCGGATCTTCATCGCGCGGATCATCTTCGGTCAAGATGATATAGTCACAATATTTTTCGGCAATTTCACCGAATACTTTACGCTTGGCAATATCACGCTTACCGGCCGAGCCAAATACGGCAATTACACGGTGAGACTTTCCGGCGATTTCACGTCCGTACTGCATCATCTGTTCCATACCATCCGGTGTATGGGCAAAATCGACGATCACATGGAAATCCTGACCGCATTCGATCTGCTCCATTCTTCCTTCAACCTGAGGAATCGTCTGGCATGCCTTGATGATGGTTTCCATATCCATTCCGCTTTCGTGTAAGGCGGCAATAGCGGCTAATAAATTGTACACATTATAGCGGGCTACCAGGTTGGTATGAACCGTATATTTGTTTTCACCATGGGTTAAGGTATAGGTAGAGCTTTTCGATCCGATTGTAATATCCGATGCCCGATAATCGCATTCGTTATCAATACCATAGGAGATAACCTTAGCTCTGGATACTTCCTTTAAATCATTAAATTTGGCGTCATCCGCATTCAAAATAGATACACCATCCGGTTTTACCAGATTCTTAAACAAGATGGCTTTTGCCTCAAAGTAGTTATCCATGGTACCGTGATAATCTAAATGGTCATGGGTCAAATTCGTAAATATCGCAACATCAAATTGAATGCCATCTACACGGTGCTGGGCAAGTCCATGGGAGCTTACCTCTAAGGCACAGGATTTCATACCGCAGCGAACCATATCCGCCAGCTTTTCCTGTAAGAAGATAGTATCCGGTGTTGTCAAGTTTGGCGGAAGATGCACATTTCCGTAGTCAATAGAAATGGTTCCGATATATCCGCAAGGCTCTTCCAGTCCACGGATATAGCGGATGATATTGGCAATCGTACTTTTGCCGTTGGTACCCGTAATTCCATACATTGTCATCTTATCGCTTGGCTTGGAATAGAAAAGCCGGGCACATTGATTCATAGCAGCGGCTACATCATCCACTTTGATATAAACAGCTCCTTCGATCATATCATCCAGATCCTGGGAATATACAACGCACACAGCTCCGTTTTCTACGGCATTGCGGGCAAACTTATGACCGTCATAGCGAAATCCCGGTAAGCAGAAATAGATATCCCCTGCCCGTACCTTTCTGGAGTCGGAGCACAATCCGGTAATATTAATTGTAGGCGCATTTTTAAACATCTTGCTTAAACGCATATTAAATCCTTCTTTCTATGCAACATAATATCCATCAGGATGTACCTGTAGATTTTCCACCAGAATTCTTCCTTCTAATGGTTTTGTCTTTGTGATACGCACGGGATGATACTGTAAAGTATATCCGGTGTAGTAATCTTTATTTTCCGTTTCAATTAACACAAGAGATGAATTAAACCGTTTCATATCTTTTAAGCGCAGCTCATTTGAAAGCTTCAATAATGTATTGGTTCTTTCCTTTTGAATGGATCCATGTACCTCTCCTTTTAATTTGGAGGCAGCTGTTCCATCTCTTTTTGAATATGGGAATACATGTAAAAAGGAAAAGCCAATGTCTTGAATATTCTTTACGGTTTGCGCAAATTCTTCATCACTTTCCTGAACAAATCCGGTAATCACATCAGTTGAAATGGAAATATCCGGTATCTGTTCACGAATCTTTTCAACACGGTCTTTGAATTGTTCAATGGTATAAGGACGGTTCATCCGTTTAAGAGTTTCATCACATGCGGATTGAACGGGTATATGCAGATGATGACAGATTCGCGGTTCCTTTTTCATTAATTCCAATAATTCATCGCTGACTTCGGTAATCTCAATGGAAGAGATGCGATAATATACATCCTTTGAAGTATGTTCTAATAACAGCTTTAATAAATCCGCTAAATGCATACCGTGGTAATAATATCGCCCGGTATGAATCCCTGTCAATACGATTTCCTTATGACCTTTCTGTTCTAAGGTCTTTGCGATCGAAATGACCTGATCATGCGGAAGACTTCTTTCTCTTCCCCTGGCAAACGGAATAGCGCAATAGGAACAGAACTGGTTACAGCCATCCTCCACTTTTAAGAAAGCTCGATGTTTGGTTTCAAAACATGTGATCGGCATTTCTTCAAAATCAGTAAAGGAATCCACATTTTCTACCAGATCTGCTTTTTGGTCTTTTTCCATGAGTTCGTTGATCTTTTCAACCAGCGCTCCTTTATATTTAGCACCGATAATCAAATCGGCATCCAGGTCTTCTCTTGCCTCTTTGGATGCGTGCTGGACATAACAGCCCACCACAACAATCTTGGCATTTGGGTTGAGGCGTTTTTCCTGATGAATCTTTTTACGACTTTTTTGTGCGGCCATATTGGTGACCGTACAGGTGTTGATGATCGATACATCACACGGTTCATCCTCTCCGGCTTCGATATAACCGGCTTTTTTTAGCTGTTCTACATAAAATTCACTTTCATAGGCATTGACCTTGCAGCCAAGGGTTGTGATTCGAAAACGCATCACAAGACCTCCTTGTCTACGTGTTTCTGATATTCAATGGACGAAAGAATATAACAGGCTGCGGTTTCTGCCCGTAAGATACGGCTTCCCAAAGAACATGTCTGGAAATGATCATGTCTTAATAATTCAATTTCCGCATCATCAAACCCACCTTCCGGTCCGATACAGATCGTAATGCTGGAAGGATTGGATTGAAGATATTTGGCAAGATGAACACCTGTTTCAAATTCCTTTTCATAAGCTACAAGATTTAACTCCGATTGAAAGTCAACCAAAGTCTCCACCTTTTGAATCGGTGTCAATTCCACTAAATCATTCCGATTACACTGCTTGCAGGCATCTAAGATAATCTTAGACCAGCGCTCCAGCTTTTTCTGTTCCTTTTTTTCATCCAGCTGTACAACGGTATAGCGGGATACATACGGAACAATCCGGGTTGCTCCCAATTCACATGCCTTCTGTAACATCCATTCAAATTTATCCTGCTTAATTAATGCCGTACATAACGTGATATGTTCAGACTCTGAAGGAACTTCGATTTTATCAAATATATATAAATATGGTTTTCCATCCGGATGGGCTAAGAAGACATTGTTCTCTTTGCCGACTACGCGGACGGTTTCTTTATTGTCAGTCCTTAATACATCAAAAAGATGATGAGCCTGATTCTCATCTAAATAAATTCTTTGATTTAAGGATAAATCCTGTTCTACAAATACCTGCTTCATTCATTTTCACCTTCACTTGCCAGCTGCATCAATTTCTTGACTTCAAATGGTTTTAATTTACGGTACTCACCCGGTTTCATACCATCCACATCAATAAAACCGACCTGTACACGATGTAATCTTCTAACCTCGTATCCAAGTCCTTTCATCATGTTCTTAACCTGATGGTTTTTACCTTCATAAATCGTCATTTCAAAGCGGGTGCGCTCTCTTGTGATATCGGTATCTAATACTCGGATCTTAGCCAATCCATACTTTTCATCAGCTGTTACCAAGCCTTTTCTTAAGCGGCGGATATCATCTTCTGTTAATAACCCCTGTAAATTCACAAGATAGCGTTTTGGAAGATGGTAGCGGGGATGGATCATCTTATTGGTAAAATCTCCATCGTTGGTCAAAAAAAGCACACCGCTGGTATCCCAGTCTAAGCGGCCAACCGGATAGATTCTTTTATCTTTAGGTGCAAAGTCCAGCACGCTCTTTCTTCCTTTTTCATCATGGGCTGTACAAAGACATCCTTTTGGTTTATTGATGACATAGTATACCTTGTCTTCGCGGGTTAATTCCTTTCCGTTTACCTCGATCAAATCGTTACCGGAAACCTTCACTCCCATTTCCGTAACAACTTCACCGTTAACAGATACTTTTCCATCGCGGATATATTCTTCGGCTTTTCTTCTTGAACAAACGCCTGCCTGGGCAATCACTTTTTGAAGTCTTTCCATAATTACTCCTTATCATGATCAAATAATTCTTCATCACCGGTACGCTGCGGTAATTCCGGAAGTTCTTCCAGCGTCTCTAACTGAAAGGTATCCAAAAATACATCGGTAACTGTATATAATAATGGTTTTCCAATAATATCTAATCTGTCTTTTGCTTCAATAAGACCGCGGTTCATCAGCTTTTTTAACATCATTTCACAATTCACACCGCGTATTTCTTCAATCTCTACACGGGTTACCGGCTGTTTATAGGCAATGATAGCCAGCGTTTCCAAAGCTGCCTGAGAAAGAGTTGCCTGTTTGAATTGTTCAAACAGCTTCTGCCCAAATGGATATACCGTCTCCTTAGTTACAAATTTATATCGTGAAGCATATTCCACCAATTCAATTCCGTGCTCCGGTTTATCATATTCTTCCTTTAAAAGCTCGATGGATTCTTTTACGGCACTGATATCATTGATTTCCAATGCCTTTAGTATCTGCTCCAGGGTTAATCCTTCATCTCCGGATAAAAAGATCAAACCTTCTATTAATGATTTAATTTGATTCATCGTTTCTCACTCTCCTTACCCAGATATGATTTTCATCTACAGAAAAATCCAACCACCTAGTGTGGATTAGATCCAGTATCGCAAGAAAGGTTACTACAACCAGACGAACATTAAAACAATCCGAACATAACTCTTCAAAAGAAATCGTATCATATTGATATTCCAGCCGCGATTTGATGACTTCAATGCGGTCTTCGACAGATACTTCCTTAATGGTTACCTGCGTCGAATATGGATTTAATATAGCCGTTCTGGCCATAATGTTTTTCATCGCTTTCATCAATTCATATGGTGACTGCAAAGGAAGATCTAAAGATTCCTGCGGAGTCGACCATTCATCCACTAACGGAGACTGGGCTCTGGTGAAATGCCTTTTGCGCAGTTCATATTCTGCCTTTAATAATTCGGTGACTTCTTTATACCGCTGATATTCTAAAAGTCGCGAAACGAGTTTATCTCTTTCCGTCTCTTCGTAATTATCATCCAATTCCAGTTCCTGGCGGGGTAATAACATTCTTGATTTATATTCGATCAAACCGGCCAATTCTTCTAAATATTCACTGGCTACCTCCAGATGCATATCCTGCATCTGGTGGATATAGGCAATATATTGATTAGCCAGTGTCAGCATGTCTAAATCAAATAAGTCTAATTTATTTTCTTTGATCAAGTGGGTCATTAAATCTAAAGGACCTTCAAATTGATCAATTGTGATTTTAAATTCCATAGGATCACCCACGCTAGTATATCAAATTTCTTCGAAACTAAGAAACGAAATGAAAAAAAAGCCTTCATTCTATGCACATTCTTTGACTTGTATGGTATGATTTACACACTCAAAAGGAGTTTTTGAATGAAAAGAGCATTAATATTTCTAATTATTGCCTTGTTTATGGCACTTATCGTTCAGCCAAGCCTCAGTACCCTGTCCGATGAAGATATAACAGTACCGCAGGATGATTCGACCGCAGGATTAATTACCAATGACAACATTGATATGTCCAAATGCGAATCCCAGGCAATCATCTGTCTGGATGCAGCTAACGGCGGCTTAGATTACGGATACTATCAGGATGGCATGCTTCCGGAAAAGGATGTTAACCTTCAGATCGTGCAGGCAATCGGTGAATATTTGACAAAGGCCGATTACAAAGTCGTTTATACACGTACAGGCGATGAGGATGTCAATCCGGAAACCGGTGTCTTATCATTTGATGAGCGGATCAATTACGCTAAGGGACAAAATGCCTTATATATGATCAGTATTCAGTGTAATGAGGATTCCGATATCTTACGAAAGGGATTTTCATTATTTACCCATCCTAATGATTTAATGATTGCCTTAGGAAATTCCATCTATGAAAATCTTTCGGCGATTAACTATTCACAATTTGAAGGATTGGACAGTGACCATTATTCAAACTTCCCTATTTTGAATAATGAAAAGATTCCTACGATCATGATTGATATCGGCTACCTCACCAATGAGGATGACTACAACAATTTGACCAATCCGGAGTTCCAAAAGAAAATCGGTAAAGCCATTGCGATGGCAATATTGAAAGAAATTAACTAGCATTCTTTTATGAATGCTGGTTTTTTGTTATAATTTTGGATATGAAAAATGATAATCGAAACGATGAAACCATCATCTATCAGGGAAATGTGTTTTACATGATCCATACGGAAGTAGATATCAAAGGTGAAAAATATCCCCGAGACATCATCCGTCATCCGGGCGGTGTTGCGATTTTGTTGATACAAGATCGTAAGATCCTGTTTGTAAAACAGATGCGCCATGCCATCAATAAGGAAACGCTGGAAATTCCGGCCGGTAAAATGCACTATGGTGAAGATCCTTATGATTGTGCATATCGTGAATTAAATGAAGAAACAGGATACACATGTAAGGAGTTGAAGTTGATTCAATCCATTGTTACAACGCCGGGATTCTGTGATGAGAGAATCTATATCTATGAAACCGTTGAGCCAAGTATCAGTTCCCATCGTTTAAGCATGGATGAGGATGAAGATATCGATACGATTTGGATTGATATGGACAAGGCGTACCAAATGATCGTAAATGGTGAAATCGATGATGCGAAAACAGTTACCGCAATCTACTATGCGATTATCAACAGAAAGTGAGGGATGGATATGAATTTTGTGTTTATTTCAGCCAATTATCCGGAACAGTCCTGGATGTTCTGCCGTGGTCTTAAACAAAATGGAGCTACTGTTTTAGCAGTAGTGGATACTCCATATGATTGGATGTCTCAAGACCTCCGTGATAATATCGATGAATGTTATAAAGTAAATGATTTTAATAACTATGATGAAATGGTTAGAGCCTTAGGCTATTTCACCTTTAAATACGGAAAAATCGACTGGATCGAATCCAACAATGAAGCATGGCTGCAGTTAGATGCCAGATTACGTGATGACTTTAATGTCAAAACCGGATACAGCTTTGCCCAGATTGATGAATTCCAATCCAAGGCCGCAATGAAAAAATACTATCACAAGGCAGGTATCGCAACGGCCAGATATGCTCTTCCAAAAACAGTAGAAGAAGCTCTCGATTTTGCGCATGAAGTAGGTTATCCATGTGTATTAAAACCGGATCACGGTGTAGGTGCCAGCTTTACCTATTCACTGCATAACGATGAAGAAACGATTAAATATTTCAATCAGTCAAAAGACTGGCAGAATATTATTGAAGAATTTGTCGTAGGTGATATTTTCACATTGGATGGAGTTGCCGATAAGGATTGCAAGATCCGCTATTTGAACAGCTCAGAATATGTCGGAAATGTTATGGACAGTGTAAATTACCAGTTAAGCATTGGTTTCCATACAACATTTACCATCTCTGATGAGCTTCGAGACGTTGCCCAGCGCACTGTCAGCGCCTTTGGTATTGCCAACCGTTTCTTCCATATGGAATACTTCCGTTTAACAGAAGATAAGGAAGGCTTAGGTAAAAAGGGCGATGTGATCGGCTTAGAAGTAAATTTCCGTCCTCCTGGAGGATTTGCGCCGGAATTTATGAACTATGCCGGAAGCCTGGATGTTTATAAAATCTGGGCGGATGTATTGATGAAAAACGAAGCAAACTATCCGCAGGGTGATAGAGCATCTTCCGGCTTCTTAGGAAGAAGAAATGCGATTAACTATAAATATTCGGTTGATGAAATTGTTGAAGAATTCAAAAATGAGATTATTCGTGTAGAATACTTACCGCCTGCATTCGCATCTGCGATGGGCGACTGCTCAATCATATTCCGTTTTGAAAGTCCTGCAAGAAGAGATGCCTTCTATAAAATGGGAATGGCTGAAGCTGAGTGATCTTAAAATTTGATTTAAAAATGCGGGCACTTAAGGATGTGCGTACTATTCATATGTATCTGCCGGACGATTATTTAACATCCGGCAAGACATATCCTGTGCTCTACATGTTTGACGGGCAGAATCTTTTTAATGATGAAGATGCATCCTTTGGCAGATCATGGAGACTTGCCGATACCATTCGAGAATGTGATTTTGAATTGATCATTGTCGGACAGGAATGCTCTCATCGCGGAAATGACCGTTTAATGGAATATAGTCCTTATCCATTCTATGACATTGAATTTGGAGGCTGGTTTGAAGGATACGGTAATGAAACGATGGATTTTTTCATCCATGATCTAAAGCCGTATATCGATAGCCATTTCCCTACGAAAAAAGACAGAGATCATACATGGATCTGCGGGTCTTCGTGCGGTGGTGAAATGGCTCTCTATGCCGGAATTAAATATCCCGATATTTATTCAAAGACGGCTGCCCTTTCTCCTTATCTGATCCCTACGGCAGATGAATTTATCGATGAGGTAGAAAATGCCGGGGATTTAAGTAAAAGCTCCTTTTATATTTCATGGGGCGCTATGGAAGGAAATACGATGCATGCCTTTATTCCGGAGACAAAGATCGTAACCGAAATCGGTAACCGATTATCCTGGAAAAAGGCACAGGTCTTCTACAATGTCAAAGAATATGGTTCTCATACTGAATTCGACTGGGGCGAAGAAGCTCCCTTATTTCTAGATTTTTTTACCGATGAACAAGAAAATGCAGACTAATACAGTCTGCATCTTTTTATTTCATATCTTTTGCCTTCATCAAATAGGCAATCAACTGGTCGACTTCTTCCTGGGTAGTTAACCAGTTTGTCACCAAACGGATGACATACGCACCATCACGAATGATCCACGTTTCAAAATCAACGTATTGTTTCAAATATTCAAACTGGCTTGGAGTAACTGTTAAAAAGATCTGGTTAGTGTCAGATCGCATGAACAGCGGATATCCTAAGGTCGGCAGCGTTTCCTGAATCTGCTTAGCCATTTTATTGGAATGATCTGCCACTTTATAGAACGCATCGTTTTCAAACAATCCGATAAACTGGATTCCTAAAAGCCAGCCCTTTGCCAGAAGTGCGCCATCCTGTTTTAAATAGAAGCGGAAATGTTTCTTTAAATCGTCGTTACTGATTACGATAGCCTCCCCAAACATGGCTCCGTTTTTCGTTCCGCCGATATAGAACATATCACACCATCTTGCGATATCGTTCAATGTATAATCTACACCCGACATTAAGGCAACACCAATTCTTGCACCATCCATCATTAGATAGAGACCTAAGCGGTCGCAGACATTTCGTAATGCCTCGAGTTCAGCACGGGTATATACCGTACCCAGTTCGGTTGAATTGGAGATATAGACCATTTTTGGATAAACCATATGTTCAAATTGAAGCATATGTTCATCATACGCAGCGATAACAGCAGCCGGTGTAACCTTGCCGTTGCTGCCATTTACGGTAATTACCTTATGACCGGTTGCTTCAATAGAACCTGTTTCATGCGTTGCGATATGACCTGATTCAGCCGCAATCACAGCTTCATACGGTCTTAAAGCAGCCTTGATCATTACCTGGTTGGTCTGTGTCCCCCCACTGGCAAAATGAATGTCTACATCTTGATCAACCATTTTTGATTTGATGATATTGGCAGCTTTTAAGCAATATTTGTCTAAGCCATATGCTGCATTGGTTTCCGGATTTGCCTTGGCAAGTAGTTCCAGAATTTCATCTATACATCCGATTCCGCAGTCATTTTTAAAAAATAACATAGAATTCCTCCCCTCAATTATTAGGAAACTATCCTAACGCGCAAAGTTTACCATTTTCCGATATGATGTTCAACAATTTATTTCAATTCCCATAAGGGAACATAAAATAGAAATCCCGCTATGTAAGCGGGATATCAATTACTTATTCTTGAATTCTTTTTCTTTTACACGGTTTACGAAGCATTCCATACCATAAGTCTGGTCTTCCGTTGCGAAGCAATCTGCAAAGTCTTTTACTTCGATAGCGATACCTGCATCGATGTCGCCCTGTAAACCTTCGTTGATGGCCTTCTTAGCCTGTGCAACAGCGATCGGAGCATTCTTAGCGATGCCGTTAGCCATTTTCATAACAGTAGGCATTAATTCTTCAGCCGGAACAACACTGTTCACCAAGCCGATAGCTAAAGCCTTGTCAGCTTTGATGTTGCGTGCGCCAAAGATCATTTCTTTTGCGATTCCAACAGGAACGATACGTGCTAAACGCTGAGTTCCACCAAAGCCCGGAGTAATACCTAATCCTACTTCCGGCTGACCGAATACTGCATTTTCAGAAGCGATACGAATATCACAACTCATCGCAAGTTCGCATCCTCCACCTAACGCAAAGCCGTTAACAGCAGCGATAACCGGGCAGTGTAATGTTTCAATAGCACGGAAGATCTTATTTCCATAAGCTCCATATTCAGCAGCTTCTTCTACTGTCTTGTCTTTCATTTCAACAATATCAGCACCTGCTACAAAGCTCTTTTCTCCGGCACCGGTAATAACAGCTACATAAGTATCCTTATCAGCGGCAACAGTATTCACAGCTTCTTCTAAATCCTTTAAAGTAGCTGTATTTAAAGCGTTAAGAGCTTTTGGACGATTGATAGTAATAATGGATACATGACCCTGTTTTTCTAAAATTACGTTTTCCATGATTTTCTCCTTTTTAAAATAGATTACTCCCGAAGGAGTAATCTATAGATTCCTTAGATTGTGTCAGATGGTGTTTTTGTGCGGTCAGCGTTATAGATATAGAATCCCTTACCGGACTTAACGCCTAAGTTTCCGCCGCGAACCATTTTACGAAGTAACGGGCATGCACGATACTTAGAATCGCCTGTTTCTTTATAAAGAACATCCATGATTGCTAAGCAGATATCCAAACCAATGTAGTCACCTAATTCTAACGGTCCCATTGGATGGTTAGCACCTAACTTCATTGCAGAGTCGATACCGGCGATATCAGAAACGCCTTCCATCTTGATGAATGCAGCTTCGTTGATCATCGGAACTAAGATACGGTTTACAACAAAGCCGGCAGCTTCGTTAACCTGTACCGGAGTCTTCTTGATATCTTCAGAGATTTCTTTGATCTTTTGTACTACACCTGCAGGTGTGTTTACACCGGCGATTACTTCGATTAATTTCATGCGGTCAGCCGGGTTGAAGAAATGCATACCAACAACCGAACGATTTAAACCTTTACCGATTTCAGTAATAGATAAAGAAGAAGTGTTAGATGCGAAGATACAGTCAGCTTTACAAATAGCATCCAATTCTTGGAATGTAGTCTGTTTAACACCCATATCTTCAAATGCAGCTTCAACGATTAAATCGCAGTCTGCGCATAAATCTTCTTTTAAACCCGGAGTGATTGAGTTAACAATGCTGTCAACCTGTTCCTGAGTTAATTTGCCTTTAGCAACTAAGCGTGCATAACCGCTCGCAATTTTTTCTTTTCCGCCTTCAGCCCATTCCTGTTTAATATCGCATAATGCAACTTCGTAACCATCGCATTGTGCGAAAGCCTTAGCGATACCCTGGCCCATTGTACCGGCGCCGATAATTCCAACTTTCATTGTTTTTCTCCTTTAATTAAGCAGCTTTTGCTTTTTTAACTTCTTCGATCAATAACGGAAGAACTTCGTTTACATCACCTACAAAGCCCATGTTAGCTACAGAGAAGATTTCTGCCTGAGGGTCACGGTTGATGGCGATGATCATATCAGATTTTTCCATACCTGCAACGTGCTGAACGGCACCGGAGATACCACATGCAACATATAATGCAGGACGAACTGTTTTACCAGTCTGACCAACCTGACGGTCTTTATCCATAAAGCCATCTTCAACAACGGCACGTGTAGCGCATACAACACCACCAAGTTCTTTCGCTAATTCTTCAACTTTGTCTAAGCAGCCTTCAGCTCCACGTCCGGCACCAACAAGGATGTTAGCCTTAGTGATATCAACGCCTTCAACTACTTTTTCAACGATCTTTTCAACAAAGACTTCCGGTTCAGTTGTTAACCATTTTGGTTCAAATACTTCGACTTCACCTGTGCGGGTTTCATCAGCAGGTGCCATATCGAATACTTTTGGTCGGATAGTAGCCATCTGCGGACGAGTGTTCGGGCAGATGATTGTACCGAATAAGTTACCGCCAAATGTTGGACGGGTAACTAATAATAATGCTTCGCCTTCAGCAGCTTTTTCAAGATCGATTTCAATCTTTGTAGCATCTGCTGTTAAACCGGCATTGATTCTTGCAGCTACGCGCGGTGCTAAATCACGACCTAAAACGGTAGCGCCTGTTAATAATGAATCCGGCTTGTAAGCTTCGATGATCTGAGTGATTGCATCTGTATAGAACTGTGTAGAATAGTCTTTTAACAATTCATCATCAACTACGATCACCTTATCAGCACCGTGAGCGATTACTTCCTGTGCTTTGTCTTTAATATTGCTTCCAAGTAAAATACCAACTACTTTAAAGCCCATATCAGGAATGGAAGCAACAAGTTTTCTTGCTTCAGAGATTAATTCATAACCTACTTCCGCAATAACTCCGTTTTTCTGTTCTACAAAGACATAAATATCTTTGTAACCTTCAAATTTTGCCATGTCTTGTTCCCCTTCCTACTTCGTAATTAACTGCTTTTCTTTCAAAGTCTTAGCGATGAATTCAGCAGTCTGCTGTGCAGTGAAATCGCTGTAAGTTGTAGTTTCGGCAGAAACTTCTTTTGTGAATGTACGTTTTACATTGGTTGGAGAACCCTTTAAACCAACTGTAGTAACGTCAACACCTTCTAAATCATCAAATGTCATAGTGATAACACGGCTGTCATCAGCTACTACATCAACGATATCACAGCAGTTCATATAACGAGGCTTGTTCATGCCTGTTAATGTTGTGAGCAATACAGGAAGCTTTGCAGATAAGATCTGTTCTTCTTCTTCAAGAGCTTTCTTAACAGTAACCTTTTCATTTGTAAGTTCGATGATCTGGTCAACATAAGTGATCTGAGGGATACCTAAACGCTCTGCAGTCTGAGGACCAACCTGAGCAGTATCACCATCGATAGCCTGACGTCCACCGATAATTAAATCGTAACCGATTTTCTTGGCAGCAGCTGCGATAGCACGGCTTGTAGCACATGTATCAGATCCACCTAAGCGGCGGTCAGTTAATAAGTAAGCCTTGTCAGCACCACGTGCTAAGATTTCTTTTAACATACCCTTTGCGCTAGGAAGAGCCATTGTCAATACATCGATTTCAATATCCGGATTGGCATCTTTTAACTGTAAAGCAGCTTCGATACCTGCTAAATCATCCGGGTTGATGATGGCAGGAACACCATCACGTACTAAAGTACCTGTTACCGGGTCAACTGTGATCTGAGTTGAGTCCGGTACCTGTTTAACTAGAACGAGAATTTTCATAATATCGTATTCCTTTCTTAGCGAAGCATTCCGCCGGAGATAACCATCTTCTGAACTTCAGAAGTACCTTCGTAGATCTCAGTGATCTTAGCATCACGGAACATTCTTTCAACCGGTAAGTCACGTGTATAACCGTAACCACCCATTAACTGGATAGCTTTTGTAGTTACTTCCATAGCTGTTTCTGCTGCAAATAATTTAGCTTTTGCGGCATCAGCAGAATATGGCTTGCCTTCCTGTTTCTTCATAGCTGCTGCATATACTAAGTAACGGGCAGCATCTACTTTTGTCTGCATGTCTGCTAACTGGAACTGAGTGTTCTGGAATGCAGCAATTGGACGTTTGAACTGTTTACGTGCCTTAACGTAAGGGATAACTTCGTCAATGGCACCCTGGGCAATACCTAAAGCCTGAGCAGCAATACCGATACGACCGCCATCTAATGTAGCCATTGCGATCTTGAAGCCCTGTCCTTCTTTACCTAATAAGTTTTCTTTAGGGATACGTACGTTGTTGAAAATTAATTCTCTTGTAGCAGAACCACGGATACCTAACTTCTTTTCGTGTAAACCGAATGTGAAGCCCGGTGTATCCTTTTCAACGATAAATGCGGAAATACCGCGGGTTCCTTTAGATTTGTCAGTCATAGCGAAGATGATATAAACTTCTGCTTCACCGGCATTGGTGATAAAGATTTTTGTACCGTTAATAACATAGTCATCGCCATCAAGAACGGCTGTTGTCTGCTGGCTGGCAGCATCGGTACCTGCATTTGGCTCTGTCAAACCAAAAGCTGCTAAACGTTTACCGGAACATAAATCAGGTAAATATTTATTCTTCTGTTCTGGAGTACCGAATTGAGCAATCGGCCAAGTTCCTAATGATGTATGTGCGGATAATACAACACCACTGGTTGCGCACTTTTTGGAAATTTCTTCAATTGCTAAAATGTAGCAAAGGTAGTCTGCTCCGGCTCCTCCGTATTCGCGTGAATAAGGAATACCAAGCATCTTAGCCTGACGGAAAACTTCAACGGCTTCTTTCGGGAAGCGTTCGTCTTCGTCGACTTCAGCTGCGAATTCTTTTACTTCGTTTTCCGCAACTTCTCTGAACAGTTTCTGCATCATCTGCTGCTGTTCTGTTAAATTGAAATCCATAAATGAGTTCTCCTTTCTTTTCTGATCTACTCGACTTTCTGGATATCGATGCATGATGAAAAAATGTTTTTCAACAAACTAATTTTAACTTTTTATCGTTATATCGTCAATGAACTTGTTTATTTTTTAACAAGTTATTTTTTACGGTTTTTTCACTAATAAAGTGTGAAAAAAGAGGACTATTTCACAAGTTATTTTTTTCACATATTAATTGACAATTCTCTCTTTTAT
>CACYBS010000212.1 GCA_902772725.1 Erysipelothrix rhusiopathiae | reverse complement strand
TTTACATTAACATTGACACATTCTCCCAACGTATATTCTCTATCAGTAAATTCTTTGTAGGATATTTTATTGCAACAATTAAACAACAATGCTTTTAGATTGTCTTCATCCATTAACCATAATATCATTGCATCATGTACTGGAGTTTTTAATTGTTTATCATCTAAATTCCAGAGTTTTTCTCCAGTTTTAAATCTGTTTTTTTCACCTGTCATTAACTTGACCTCCTAAATTTTTCCCATTCTCTTTTTGCTTTATCTCCAATAGGTATTCCGTAAGATTTAACAATTGCATCAATCGCTATTGGGATACCCATTTCTTCACGAAACCTATGAATAGTCATCATATCTTCAGGTTTCATTTTACTTGTATCCATTATATCCCATGGATAATATTCATCATCTGCTATCACCTTGATACCAACTAATCGGTTGTTCTCATTGAGATGTTTCCAGTAATTAGGTTTGCTGTTGCGGAAGATTTTACGAAATTTCCCATACTTGCAATGTTTACAGTATTTTTTAAACTTCCAGCAACTTGTCCTGTAATTTTTGTTAAGTGTATGTTGTAGTACTGTAGTGACTTCATGTTCATTTAATGGTGACTTGAATGCTTTATTGATGGATAATGCTTCGTTGGTCAAATCCTCAATATTGGTTCGTTGGTTGTAATGTCTTAAATGTGCTAATGCTCGGAATAGGTTTTCATTCCTATTTCCTTCACTAGTTTTTGATATGTAACCATATAAACAAGGTAATTTATTCACCATAAACCGACACCTACCGACACATTAATCTATTTTTCCAACACCTTCCCCCATTTTCAAAGGTACTTTTTCGACACCAACACCCACCATAGGGGCACCACTTACGACACCTTGACCAATCTTCGAAACCCACGGAGGAAGCTTAATTTTAGGAAAGGATTCCAAATCATCAATATCGCTATTTTCATTATCAATAATCTCCCACAACACGTGGTCACTCACTCCATATACTCCACACATTTCATCCACATATCTGGAGATACATTCATCATCAAAAATAATAGTCATATCTTCAACAGGTTCCCAATGATCCAATGCATACACATTATTATTACCACGTTTTGCCTTACCCATCACCTGAACAAAACCAGTATTCACTAATGATTGGATAATATCACCATAAGGTAAACCTCGATATTTTTTATTATCCTTTGATGCTGCACGTTTCACATTAGCAACTGTGAATAATGTTTCACATGATTTCAAGTTTTTAACACCAGATTGATAATCATCCCAATCACTATTAGCATCATCATCATTAAATACTTCTTCTAATGTGTTTGGTTTGTAATTACCATGTTTTCGAACCAGTAAATTAAATATCATAATAGCATTATTAGTTAATCCTTGACTTGGATTGAATAAATCACCAATTAATTTATTATCTTCCTTGGTGCTGACAAGATATGTTTGACCATCGCTACTAACAATTTTTTTACGATAATCAGCATTCAATAATGTTACAGTTTCCACCAATGAAGGATATAATGATAAGTTTCTTTTGTAAAATTCAGTTTCTTTAAACCAATCTTCCAAACATTCCCAGTACGGATTAATAACTCCAAAATTAGGAACTACATAATATTTTAAGTAACAAACATAATCATGAAATAAACCAAGATGTGATTTAATAATCCAATCACGATATTTAGCAACCATACCACGATTGTATTTTGAAAATGATTTCACCTGTTCATTAGTGGCGGTTGGTGTCACATCAATCCCACGGCTTAAAATCTGCCCATCAAAACTTTCACTATTAACACTTGTAATACAACAACTACAATATCCTCTAACTTTAAAAGGAATGACTTTACGTTCACCAGTATCTGAGTCAATCCCATCACCAGTCATCTCAATTTCGGTTTCACCCTCTGTTGTTAATTCTTTATAACGGTCAATAGTATCAGCCCATTTTTCAAAGTCACGGTCACCACCCATATCTTTCATCCGCATTACTTTACCATCCAAATAATCTTCCCCATAAATTCTACTTTTACGGTGCAATGCTGATTCAGTAATACGACCATTTTCAAAGATGTCATCAGGTAACATATCAACACTCGCATCTTCAATAACACTCTTACCTTCTCCAGCTTTACCTAATGGTAAAAACCATATTGGTTTAATTTTAAAGTAAGTGGATAAATGACAGAACAAACCTTTTAAGATATTATGAGTTTCACCACCTGCCAACCATTCAGCACCATAAAATAAAAATTGATTTAAACTGATATTATTCTCAATTAAGAAATCTGCAAACTCATCAAATCGTTCACCAAGATATGCTTCATTTTCTTCTGCCTTTTTCTGTTTTTCCGCTAACTCTTTTTTAGTTTTATTCTCAAGATATGCAGAGAACATAGCATCCAATGAAGATAGAGCATCCATTATTTTACCTTTAACTTGGTCTGTGGATAATGATAATTGCACACCATCAAACTCAATCTTAACCTCACCAATCTGTTTACAACAACCAGTGATGAATGCAGCAGTCTTATTTAATTGAATAGGTGATTTTTCACCACTCCATCTTTCAACAATATTTCCATCATTATATAATATGTAAATGTAATTTCGACCTTGTTGTTCAACACCAATTTCATAAGACTTGCCTGCAATGACAGGAACTTTTTGTTCTGGAATATTCATACTATTTTTCACCTCCGTTATAATGAATTAAAAAAATAGAATAGATCATGTGGCATGACCTATTCTAATTTGTAGATTATAAAACTATCATATTCAGAATCAGAATTACCTTCAGTTATTCTAACTCCAATACGTTCATGTTGGTCTACATATTTTGCTAACATCTCCAAATCAATTTTATTGAATTTATTAACTTCTTCACCATTTTTATCAACAACATATTTGTCTCCATGTAATCTACGGAGGCTAAATATGAAGTCAAAACATTTTCTGTAGAAATCAAATGTCTTATTGATTCCACGAACGAATGGAAAATGTTTTTTAGGATAGTTTACATAAAGGTCTAAAATTTCACCATCATCCAACACACGAATACATAATGCATCATAGCTTTTATCTTTATTTTCAATGATTCTGATTTCAGGTCTTCCTTCCATTTCTTGACCTACATCTAAATCATTTATGGTGTATCTTTCCCACTCTGGTTCATATTGTTGTACTTTACCAGTAATGGTATAGTATTGGGTTGGTTTTTCTAATTCATCTTCATCTACAAATGCTGCTTCACATTCAATATCATCAAATGAAATTTGTTCTGTTACTTCAAAATCTTCTGGTAATTCATTTTGTTTACTTTTTAATGCCATTTAAATCATTCCTTCTTCTTTTAAAATATCATATATTGCTTTTCTAATTTTTTCCATGATGTTATCAACATCTCTTTTTTCATTTTTCAAAATATTTTTTAATTCTTCTTTGTGAATTGTATGCTTGGATAGTATTTCTTGCAACCATCATTGCAGCATTTACATCAACGAAATTTCTACCCAAATCTGCAGTAACTCCATCATCTGTTATTGGAACATAAATTCCTTTTTCAGATTTAATACATCTTACTTCTGCAGTAATTTTTCCATCTTTTGATGTGAATTTCATTTCAGTATCTACTTCATTAGATTTTGCAGCATCAAAGTATTTTTCAACATCTGCAACACTTAAAATAGTGTATTCTTTTTCAAAAGCATTTTCAAACTCTTTTTGAGTTTCATAATTGCCTTTGAATATTGGTTTATGTCCTTTACAATGTACTTCGATTCTCCATTTTCCTCCTTTTTGTTCTAAACCATATAATCGAAAATTACCAATATATTCGGTAATTGTTTTTCTATTTTCATCATTTCTAACATGATTATAATCAAATTGCATATTCTTCAACACCATAATAAAAAATTAAATAGGGAGATTTATTCTATGTATCTCCTTATTTTTTCAGTTTCAACATCGTATTTGCCTTTATTATCAACATAGCAGTGATATTTTTCATT
>CACYBS010000211.1 GCA_902772725.1 Erysipelothrix rhusiopathiae | reverse complement strand
TAATTAAGTCTTCGGATTTGCCTAAGGCATGTAATACCGTCTTAACAACTTCTAAATTGGTTCTTTCATTATGTCCACCGACATTGTACACTTCACCGACACGACCGTATCTTACAATCAAATCAATCGCAACACAATGGTCATATACATGCAGCCAGTCACGTACATTTTCACCCGTTCCGTATACCGGAATGGTTTCATCGTTTAAAGCTCGCGAAATAATTAACGGAATTAGCTTTTCCGGGAAGTGGTATGGTCCATAGTTATTGGAGCAGCGGCTGATGGTAACAGGAAGACCATATGTACGGTGATAAGCCAATACAAACAAGTCGGCAGCTGCCTTGGCGCTGGAATATGGACTGGATGTATGTAATGGTGTTTCTTCGGTGAAGAATAAATCCGGACGGTCTAAAGGAAGATCACCGTACACTTCATCGGTCGATACCTGGTGATAACGCTTAATGCCGTATTTTACACACGCATCCAAAAGTGTTGTGGTTCCCATTACATTTGTCTTTACGAAGATTTCCGGATCTTCAATACTGCGGTCTACATGGGATTCAGCCGCAAAGTTGACTACCACATCAAAGTGTTCCTTTTCAAATAAGTCAAAGATGAATTCACGGTCGGCAATATCACCCTTAACGAATTTATAGTTTGGCTTGTCTTCTACCGGTTTGCAGGTTTCTAAGTTTCCGGCATAGGTTAACTTATCCAGGTTGACAATCATGTCTTCCGGATATTTATTCACCATATAGTGTACAAAGTTTCCGCCGATAAAGCCGGCACCGCCTGTTACTAAAAATTTCATATTACTTCATCTCCTCATATACAAATTGATTGTTAGATTCTTCCAAAGTCGGACCGATCTTGTCCTTTTCGGATAATACCGGTTCAATTCCGTTTAATAAAGAACCCCAGTCTACATTGCAGGTTGGATCATCATAGCGCATACCGCCTTCCGATTCCTTGTTGTAGACATTATCCACCTTGTAGCGGAATTCTACGTCCGGTGTAAGGGTTAAAAAGCCATGCGCAAAGCCTCTTGGGATAAAGAATTGGCGATGGTTTTCAGCGCTTAATTCTACCGATACCCATTTACCGTAGGTCGGTGAGCCTTTACGGATATCAACCGCTACATCGATTACGGTTCCCTTTGTGCAGGATACTAACTTTGCCTGGGCATACGGCGGATTTTGCCAATGCAGACCTCTAAGTGTTCCGACTTGGGCACTGAAGGACATATTGTCCTGGACAAATTCCGTTGTGATTCCCATCTTTTCATATTTGGGTTTATTATACGTTTCCGTAAAATAACCCCGGTGATCACCGAATACATCGGTATCGATAATTAAAACACCATCAATTTCTGTCTTTGTTACCTTCATTAACTATTTCTCCTTGATATACTTGCGGTTAAGGATTTTCTTTAAGTAATCACCATATTGGTTTTTCTTATAAATCTCGTAAATATCCTCAAGCTGTTTACGAGTAATCCATCCGTTATTGTACGCAATTTCTTCCAAACATGCAATTTTACGATGCTGATGTTCTTCAATTGTCTTTACGAAAATGGTTGCGTCCACTAAAGATTCATGAGTTCCCGTATCTAACCAGGTAAATCCATCACCGAGTAATGTGACACGTAATTGATTTTTTTCTAAATAAATTTTATTTAAATCGGTGATTTCCAATTCTCCGCGGGCACTCGGTTTTAAGTTTTTTGCATATTCTACAACAGTATTGTCATAGAAATAAAGTCCGGTCACCGCATAGTTTGATTTTGGATGTTTTGGTTTTTCTTCCAAAGAGATTGCCTTTTGGTTTTCATCGAATTCCACAACGCCGAAACGTTCCGGGTCTTCTACATAATACCCAAATACGGTAGCACCGCTTTTCTGGGCAGCTGCTTCACGAAGACGCTTACCTAAACCATGACCATGGAAAATATTATCGCCTAAGACCATCGCAACCGAATCATCTCCGATAAAATCGGCACCTAAAATAAATGCCTGAGCAAGTCCATCCGGAGATGGCTGTACGACATAAGACAAATTCACGCCGAATTGATGACCGTCGCCTAATAATTCTTCAAAGCGTGGTGTATCATCCGGTGTAGAAATAATTAAAATATCGCGAATGCCTGCCAACATTAAAATAGACATTGGATAATAAATCATCGGTTTGTCATAGATTGGCAAAAGCTGTTTACTGGTTACTTTTGTGAGCGGATATAGACGGGTTCCGCTTCCCCCTGCTAAGATAATACCCTTCATAGAGATTCCTCCTCATTAAATAAATATTAAACCCTTACGTTACGTAAGGGTCAAGTCTTATTCTTCATTTGATGAAAGATATTCGATTTTATAGATGGTAATACCGTCTTCTTCATAGATCGGATCCAAATGAATGTATCCGTTATTTTCATTATAGGTAAAGTCGGACATTGCGAACATATAATCCGCATCGGTCTTTTCAACATCCTTATAAGATAGATGTAAATTCATATAATCCTGCTGGGTTAGATCAAAGCTGGTATCTTCATCCGTTAAGATCAAGCGAACATGTGCATAACGGTTATATACTTCTTCATATTTTCCTTCCGGATCTAATTTCTCCCATAACTCCAAATTTGGATATGTATTTACAGAATCCAAAGTCGATGCCCCGCTGGAAACACAATAGGACGTAATGATTGGATTATCACCGGATGTAATCCATTTGGCATCCTTTTGATCTTCATCAATCTTCTGTATTTCAGAATAAACCGGTTTTGCGGTTATCGAAGATAACCCCACGGAAATCGGTCGTACCAATAATCCGGTACCCAGAGAATATATTGCCAATAAGCCAACATAGGCAGCTTTCCACCTGTCCGAAAGCTTTGCGATAAGACCGTACGAGAAGATCACAAACACAATAAACGCAAAGCCAAGCAGTACGTATTTTACCCACGGTAACCCCTCCATGGATAGATAATCCGGATAATCGGTAACCGAATAATAAAAGGCAAGTGCTGTATTAGCCACGGCAAGGATTAACGCAAATATCTTATGGATTTCTACCGTTTTACGGTATCTCGATAATAAGATCACAATAAGAATGACCTGAATAAATCCAATGATATCCACCATGCGCTCAGGCTGTGATTCAAAGAACAAGGTAATGGCTGCCAGCCATTTCGGAAAACCGACCATCACAAAAATGATCATCGGTATCTCAACAAGAATTAATGCAGCTGTTAAAAAATCCTTTTTCTTATCCTTAAGCCAGGAGTAGATAGCCGCAATGCTTGTGAGCGGAAATAAAGACATAAAAGTGGCCGATTCGCAGGGATTTCCAAAATCTTTTATTGGGAAATATGGCGCATAAACATAATAGAACAGTTTGCGAATCCATACGCTTCCAC
Organism: Erysipelothrix rhusiopathiae; assembly: GCA_902772725.1. GTDB lineage: Bacteria > Bacillota_I > Bacilli_A > Erysipelotrichales > Erysipelotrichaceae > RUG11795. Next base: position 23,012 of record CACYBS010000211.1, on the reverse strand, counting down.
CGGTTTCAAAGCGTTTGCCCGGATATACTGTTTCTGATATTGCCTTGATATAATCCAATATCGAATAGAAATACAATCCGATCAGTCCAACACATAAGATCAAAGACAAAGCCAGAATCAACCAGTCATACCAGTGAAATGCCTTGATATCCGACCAATTATCTACAATCAGCCAAATTCCTAAGACAAGAAACACAAAGCCTAACGGCACCTGCCAAGCTGGGTAAAGCGGTGTCACAAATAAGCCGAAGCTGATTGCCGTTAAAAATCCAAGAGCACATTTTTTCCATATCTTATCGGAATGGATAAAATGATATAAGCAGGCAATAGTTCCCGGTCCTCCGATGTAGAACATTGAAGGAGACCACCATTGATAAAAGGCAGAAAATATCACAAGACATGCTCCGGTAAAGGCTACCCCTTTATTCTTGGAAATGATATAGAACATCTCCAGGCAGGCCATAAATCCAAGCACAATCGGTGCATACCAGCAGAAGCTGAAGGCATATTCTGTCGGTAAAATTAAATACGCAAATTCCCATGGTGCTCTGACCAGTGTGGCCAGCCCGCCATAGACACCGTTTAAAATATTTAGTGTATTGGTACCGCGAAGAATATTGTTGTACATACTGAACGGATGCGGTCCATAGGTAGAAGCCAAAACCGATGGTGTATCTACAATAAACTCATCCGAGCGAATCGGGCGATACTCACCAAACAAGGTTCTGCCAAACCCGGAGCCGGAATGCGGCTGTATCACATCCGCATAATATCCGATGGAATCACCGTGGAAGCGCAACGCCGTTGTGAATGCCAGAAACAAAACGACTAACAGCCAGCGATGATCAAACATCCAGGTATACATCTTTTTGATGTCAAGAATAAAATGCAAGCCCGCAAAAAAGATGATTGGAGTAAGTATAATGGTCCGATAAAGGAAAATCATCATATATTCGCCATCCTGAATCACGGTTGTGGCATATATCTTAGAAAAAAGATAGGAAGCTGCACATCCGCAAAGCACGGATAAGACAAGATTTAATAATAACTCTAAAAATAATCTGGATTTCTTTTTCTCCATATCGTACTCCTATCTATTCGCAATAAATAAACCGGCGTCCTTCGTGATATGAAAGGACCCGTGTTTTTGTATTTCACTTTCTACATATGTTTTAAATTCGGATAACCGCGTATTCAATATTTCATATTGGTTGCCATGACAGCTGAGAATATAGTCAATCAACGGCTGTGCTTTATCCACTTCTAAGGCATCTTCGTATCGTACAAGGGTTACATCCGAAAAATACTCTTTCAAAATAGCTGCACCGTTCTCTAAACCAAAGACTCGATATAACTGTGATTTAGAAAGCTCGATCCGGGAATCAAACCCCTTTACAAGTGCAGTGATTTCCTCCATATGATGAGCTCCGTATGTACTGGCATACAAGACTCCGGAATGATTCAATACCCGCGATATCTCTTTAATTGCCTGATGAATGTCTTTGGCATAGAACAAAACATGGTTGGCAACTACCGCATCAAAATAATCATTTCGAAAGGGAAGATTTTCCTGATCCGCCGCAATACAGTTAAAATCTTTACCCATCTTTTTACGAACTTCTTCGATCATTCCTTCGGAAAGATCGGTTAAGAAGATCTCCCGATTGGTCAAGTCAATATGAATGGAGTTCCATAAATCTCCGGTACCGCAGCCAACCTCTAATAAACGGTTGATCTTAGAAAAATCAATCTGTTGGGCAAGCCATCCAAACCACCCTTTTGGATTTGTCGAATAAGTCTTGTGTAATGAAATACGGAAGTTTAAATTCTTCGCATTTTTATAGTGCTCGATAATTCCTTCATGACTGGCCGATGTTTTCAAAAGTGAAATAATGGTATCCCAATTCACTTCTCCGTTTTTGGAAGAGGCTACACAGCTTTCCATCAACTCTTTCTGATATTGAAGATGGGTAATCTGTGAGTTCACCAGTTCAATCTGCATCTGTAAACTTTCATCAATATCCTGCTTCTCCATCACGATGGGAAAGATTTCCTCAATTGAAAATCCCATTTGACGAAGGGACAGTATCTTCTGCAGATCAATTAAATTCAATTCGGTATACTGGCGGTATCCGTTTTCCTTCACATACGATGGTTTTAACAAGCCGACTTTATCATAATAGCGAATCGTACGCTCACTGACGCCTGCTAACTTGGCAAGAACTCCTGTTGTATATAATTTCATATTTAATCTTCCCGCAGGGAGAAATCATTCTTAACTTTTGTCAAATTTGGATTATAGTATGGATCACCATGGGCAAGGATATCACCCCATCGCTTCGAGAACCTGTCAATCTCCGCATTAAACCGCTTAACCTTTTCCGGTGTGTTTTCAAGTCCTCTTGATTTGGATTCAAAATGATACAGCTGACAATCGGCCGCAAACACAATCAGATAGCCTGCCTCACGCACCCGCAAACAGAAATCCACATCATTAAAGGCTACCCGATATCCCGGATCAAGTCCACCTAATTGATTGTAGATAGATGCTTTAACCATCATGCAGGCAGCCGTGACCGCATTTAAGTCGCTCGATAAAATCAACCTGCCGAAATAACCTTCGTGTTTACGTGAGAAATTTGTAAAGGCATGACCGGCAATACCTCCGATTCCGATGATGACTCCTCCATGCTGGATGGTATCATCCGGATAGAATAATTTAGCACCGACAGCTCCCACATCATCACGCATACAGAAACCTAACATAATTTCCATCCATGATGGTTCAATAACCTCAGTATCATTATTAAGCAGCAGATAATACTCACCGCTGGCAAAAGAAGCACCATAGTTATTGATGGCGGAATAATTGAATTCATCCTTCCAATAGACAATCTTAATATTGGAATAGGTTTCTGCCAATTCCTTATAATACGCAAATGTTTCTTCGTTTTTACTGTTATTTTCGATTACGATAATTTCATAATTATCATAGGTAGATTTCATTTCCACAGAATCGATGCAGCGTTTTAAATCATCGATGTGATCCATTGTAGGAATCAAAATAGAAACCTTTGGATGACTGTGGAGATGATAAATCGAATGATAGAATCCCGGTACCGGTAAATCTTCAACCGTGGCATCCACATGATTTCTTTCATGATGAGCCTCGATTGCTTTTCTTCCGGCATCAAAAGCATACCGCTTACTTTCAGGGTTGCTGGCGGTGGAATTTTCATGAATTCGCCAATGATAAAGCACACGCGGAATATGATATATTTCTTCCGGTTTAAGCATATCCATTAAACGCAGCACAAAATCAAAATCCTGGGCTCCGTCAAATTCAGAACGCAAGCCGCCTAACTCTCTGACTAAATCGGCCTTTACAAATAATAAATGGCAGATATAGTTATTACCCCGCAGCAGATCCGGATTAAAATCCGATTTGAAATGCGGGTCAAAGCGAAGCGTACCGTTTGAGTTGATTTTATCCTCATCGGAATAAATCATCTTAACGTCCGGATGTTCATTGAGCACCTTGACAAATTCATACAATGCATCCGGTGTAACCGTATCATCGTGATCATACAATCCGATAAAATCGCCGGTTGCCAATTTGATGGCCTCATTCATGTTACCGGCAATGCCGTAGTTTTTATCGAGTGAAACCGTTTTGATCCGTTCATCCTGATAATGTTCATGGATATAATCCAATACAGTAGAAGTGGAACTTCCATCCGCAATGCACAACTCCCAATTGGCATAGGATTGGTTTACAACGGAATCTATCATATCTTTTAAAAGAATCACCGGCGTATTAAATGTTGCCACAATAAAACTCATTTTAGGAGCATAGTCAAACACATGCTTCGATTGTTCAAGAAGCTGGGCTTCGGTGGCATCGCGGCGCTTTGCCCAATTATTGTAGTCAAAAGCTTCCGGTCCTTCTCCTTTAAATACTTTCTTTAAAAATTGTTTAGGGCCGTTATCCTTTAAATACTGAATTCCTTTGGTGATTAACTCGCCATTGATTTCACTGAAATAACGATACCATTTCACTTTATCGCCGGCTAATGAACTGTCATTGACATCAATACTGAGTCGATGCTTGTCATTATAGAAGGTAACATAATACGGGCCTTCATTCTCTTCAATAAACTCTGTATGAAAACCGCATATTCTTGAGTCTTCGTTGACCAAACCCAATTCAAACAATTCTTTTTGATCGTAGAGGTACAGTGAAGATTCAATCAAATTATGATTATGATCTTCAATGCCGAATTCCAATACCGAACCATCCAAGGCAAAAGCCCATCCATTGACTTCTGTTTTCTTGTTGATATTATCATCCGGACGATAGATCCAGGCTTTGTAACAAATAGGACCTTCTTTCAGCAGTGATTTCAATCTTCTGTTATTGACATGGGTCAATACAGTCTGGTCGCGATGGCAGGAAACCGATAATTCGGCACTATGGATGTCACCATCCATGACTGCAGAAACATAAAAGCCGACATTAATGCCGTTTGTCTGTCCAAGATACCCCTGAACAATATCAATACGGTCCATCAATGCGACTTTAAAAGGAACATCATCATTATCTACTTTAACGTGAAAAGAAAGGGGTGCCTGAGAGCTGTGGAAACACCATCCACGAAATAAAATCAGACTTTTCCCCTCATATGTAAAATAATTAATTTCGTCAACATAGTATTCAAAATTGTTTTTCATGATTAAAGCTCCTCGGCAAAACCTCTTTGCAGCTTATTGAATATAAAATGACCGATTACCAGAACAACAAGGGATAAACCGGCTACCCCGGCTAACTGTCCCATATTCGGGATGACGTGATTTAAGAAAATATCACGATAACAGTTTACCAGAACTGATAATGGATTTATTGAAATCAAAGTATGTAAAATACTTCCGGCCGGTACCACATCCATGCTGTAAAGAATCGGAGTACCGTAAAATGCCATGTTTAAAATAAATTGAACAATATATTCAACATCTCTTAAGTACACATTCACAGAACTCAAAATATAGATAATTCCTAAGGATAGTACTGACTGCACTAAAACAACCGGAAGCAGATAGATCAAATGCCATGAAACTCCGGCACCGGTACCGATACAGAAAATTAAAATAATGATACAGGAAATAAAGAAGTTAATAATTCCGCTGATAACCTGTGAGATCAAAAGAATCTGCCTTGGAAAATATACTTTTTTAATGATTCCTGCATTCGCAATCATAGTACCCGTACCGTTATTGACAACCGTGGTGAAAAAGGTCCATGGAATAATACCGGTCACCAGATAACAGAGATAGTTATCAAAGCTGGATGCCCGCATTAAATACGGGAATACGATCCAATAGACCACAACCTGTAATAATGGGTTGATAAAAGACCATAAGATACCTAGAACAGAACCTTTATATTTTCCTCTGATATCCTTTTTAACGCAGGACTTTAATAATTCCCTATAATTGTAAATATCTTTAAATGTCTGCATATCATCACTCCAATAAAAAGTCCGCTTCCACGCTGGAAAGAATGCTGCCATTCGATTCTAAAGAAGCTGAAATACGATGTGCGCCAAGGCCTATTTCATCACATTCCATTTCCTTGATCCATCCTAATGTCTTTGCATCCGCAGTAGGATAGTCCTGCATCTTGGCCTGGTAAACATCAGGTCTAGGCTCCCTTTGAATGCCTTTTACTTCTTTTCCATCAATCTTAACAATCAGCCTCGCATTTTCGTGATCGGAAATAGACCATCCTCTTACCTTAAAGGAATCTTTTCCTTCCATCGGATGGGTCAGCCCCTTCGGTTCATCAATGAAGACCTGACCTCCCGTTCCGCTTTCACCCCGCTCTACGGCTGCTTTTACCTTTTCCTTATGGTCCAGGGTAATCTGTTTCATATATTCATCAATGACATAAGATGGATCACCATCCAGTTTGAATTTTCCTTTATAGATCCAGATGGCACGATGACACATTTCTCTGACTACTTCCATAGTATGGGTAACGATGACAATTGTCTTTCCGCTGTCTCTTAATTCATGCAGCTTGTGGTAGCACTTTTCCTGGAAGTGCTGGTCACCTACGGCAAGAATTTCATCAATCAATAAAATATCCGCATCGACATTGATCGCAACCGAGAAGGCCAGCCGCATATACATTCCGGATGAATACGTTCTCACTTCATTGTCGATAAAATCTCCCAATTCGGAAAATTCAATAATATCATCCATTCTTTCTTCAATTTCTTTTTTATTTAAACCAAAAATAGACGCATTAAAATAGATATTCTCCCGTCCGGTAAAATTAGGATGGAAACCGGCCCCTAACTCTAAAAGAGAAGTCAGCTTTCCCTGGGTTTCAATCGTTCCGGCATTGGGATAATAGATCTTTGTCATCATCTTTAAAAGTGTGGACTTACCCGATCCATTGGTTCCAATCAGAGCTACGGTTTCACCTTTTTTGATGTCAACCGATACATCATCGAGTACCATTTGCAGATGCGAATCGCCTCGGTTCCAATATAATATTTTTTCCTTAATGCTTTGATTTTTGGCACTTTCTATTTTAAATGTCTTTGTGACATGACGTACTTCTATTGCGTTTTCCGGCTGCATAGCTACCTCCGTTTCAATCTTCTGCCCTTACCTTCTGTCTTACTGCAAAATATACATCCATTACTCTTGCTCTTAGACGCTTGATCTGCTTATAGTAAGGCGTTTTATTCTGGGCAATTAACTTCGTGATATTTCCTTTTGATAAATATTCTATGTGATTTTGATAAAAATCAATCTTGTCTTCATAATCCGGCTGGAATTTTTTTAAGTCCGGATCCACGGATTCGAGTATTTTCAATACATGAATAATGTTTTCGGCAAATAAAGTTCGTATATGAAGACGGTTGGTCTTCACTAAATGTTCGATGCCGCTGAATGTTTCCGGCGGTGTAATGCCGATGGTATTATCCCCATGAATTCGATAATGAAACAGAACCCGGTTGATATAATACATACCATCTCGAGATGCAGCCAGTAAATTAATCAGCCAGTCATGAAACAACTCTTCGGTAAAACATTTTTGAAAAAGTTCAGACATCTCTTTGGTGATGACTAAAGCACATCCCTGAAAGGAATTTTGAATCGTCAACTCTTCAAATGTTATCTTTGTAAGAACGTTTTCGGGTACCTCACGGCGTAAGAAGTTATTATTGGAAAAGCCCTTTAATACTTCAACCTTCTGCGTTTCATCATTTCCATTGATCACATCAAAGGAAGAAGCCAAAGCCATAATATCCGGACGATTTTCCATAATTGACATCATAACTTCCACTTTTTCATCGACCCAGAGATCATCCTGATCACATAAAAAGATGTAGTCACCATGACATAATGAGCAGGCTTTCTTAAAATTCCTTTTATATCCCAAATTCTCTTCGTTTTGGTAAAGAACAATCTCTTTATGTTCTTTTTGCAGCCCTTCTATCAAAGCAGCCGTCCCATCTGTTGAACAGTCATCGACGATGACGATTTCGTCTACCTTACGGGTTTGATGAAAAATAGATTCCAGCTGTTTGGTGATATATTCTTTTCCGTTATAAGATGCCATCGCAACCGATATCATACCTATCCCTCTTTTTCATTCTCATAACCTTCATTATACATACTTTACTTCAAAATACAAAATTCAACTCTTCCGTAAAAAAGAGAATTCAATACGAATTCTCTTAATATTCATCTTCTTCACCTGTATAATTCTCATCCGAGAAATAATAACCTGAGTCTGTATCCTCAGCTGTGCTCTGTTCTGTACCGGTGTCGATGCCAGGATCCTCATAGACAGGCTCTTCACTTTGATCCCATGTACCAACCGGCTCGGTGGTCTCATTGCTGCCAACCTCAGTAGAGGATTTGCCATCGAGTACCGCCTGGATCTTGGCTCGTCCTTCTTCGATATAGGAATCATCGACTATGATAACCGAAGCCTCGGTGCCAAGTGATGCACAATAGAGAAGATCGGAATTTCCTGCCATCGCGTAGCCTTCAATAATCCATTCCGGATTAAAGCTGACCTGATAACGCAACAATGCCTTGATCTCATCAGCGGACATGTTGGTTTCAAATGCGCCGGCCAGAGCATCGACAAAGTTACCGAAGTTAATCAACATCGAAGGTGAGATACACTTATCAATCAATGCACGAAGTACCTGCTGCTGGTTTCGAACACGCTGGTTATCTCCATCCAGATATGCTTCACGCTCACGTGAGTAAGCTAAAGCTCTTTCACCATCCAAATGGTTCCATCCTTCTTTAACACCTTCTAAAGAGGCATCCGCTCCGAAGTGTTCCACTGCCATGCCCGGTGCGACCTCGATATCAATGCCGCCTACCGAATCTACGATATTGACAAGACTGGAGAAGTTAACGCGAACATAATAGTTAATTGTTACGCCCATCAATTGTTCGATTGTCTTATCGGTGGTCTCTATACCGTATAAACCGCTGTGTGTAAGCTTATCATATTGGCCGTTTGGACAATAGCCATCATCGGCAGCACACGCAATGGTGGTATAGGTATCACGCGGCATACTGGTCATCAGTACGGTATGGGTAGTCGGATTGATTGTCACCAGCATATTAACATCCGACCTTGCCGTCTCTTCTAATGCTCCATAGGAGTCATTACCACTAACCAAAATAGTAAATGGCTGGGTAATAACACTGCTGACCTTATCGGTATTTTCAAAGACATTTTCTTTTGGTGTATAGTAGATCGATTTATAAATGACATTTGTCTGCTGGTTAAATCCAAAATATGGATCTTCGTATTCGCTGTGAATGATACCTCTAAAGCTCTCATTCAAGAAAATCGCATCCAAATTACCGGCATATAAATCATCTAACATGGTTACCAGATATTCATAATCCTGCTGATCAACGGTAACACCCTGATTCTTTAGATCATCGATACAGTATTGCGTTGCCTCCGAGTCAAGTCCGTAGATGGTTCCTACTTTTTTGCCCTTCAGCTGCTGGATATCGGTAATCGTAGAACCCTGCATCGTAATAACCGATTCGGTATGGGTTACCTGGTCGGTTAAAGATGTAATCATATCAAACATATTGGCAGTTCTATGTACATAATAACCCGCAAAGCCAAACACAATAGTAAATGCAGCCAGTACAAATCCCGCAAAGAAGCGGGTAATCTGCCGGCGGCTGGTAAAGTTATATAAGCGGAACAATAAAATTGTCAACGCCAGTAGAATCAGAACAACCGGTATCACATAGTATAACGGGAACACATTTAAATCTAGGATCTGAATCGTTAAAAAGATTATAGCGGTAAGCGCCGTTAATCCAAAGATTGTTCCCCATGGTCCTCTGCGATTCTTTTTTCTTTTCGGCGGTACTGCCTTGGTCTGTGATTTTACCGCATTGGCATGCGTTCTTTGAGAAGGACGCTGCCCTCTTGTATTTTGATTCCTCTGTACATTTGAGGAAGCTTGTCTTCTTCGATTTTGCGTGCTGGAAGATTGTCTTGCACGTCTTACTTGATTATTTGCCATGAACGTATTTTCCCACTAATTAAAAGTCGTGTCAATTTAATATTTCCAGAAAACCCGGATGTCCTTCTGGTATTGAACAAATTCCATCTTTAAACGCAGCATATAATAATGATATAAAATACGCCGATTCAGATTACCGCGATAAAAAATATCTACATCCTTACGGTGAATCTGAAATCGTTTAATCGCTGCTTCCAGATCGTCATTTATCGTTGATAGATTTTGATGTAAAGTAATATCCATTACCCGCATGGATGCCTTTCGGGTATGCATCGAGCGGATAAAATCATGGTCGAAAAAATCTAAAAACATATCTTCGTTATACCGGTAATCTTTAAATAAAGCTAAACGAATGGTCATACCGCTGTTGATACCGCAAAGTCTGTCTGAAGGAATATTCCAGGAATCTTTTTCTTCATGACAGCGGCTGTTATGAATGGATGAAGGCGATATGCGTCTGTCACCTGCATCGACGATCGGAAGATAAATATCCGCTGTTCCGGATTCTAAATAGGTATACAGTTTTTCAAAATAATCATCCGGAATTTCTGTATCATCATCAAAGATAATCACATATCCTTTCAGCTTCGGATTGACTGATACGATATAGTCCAAAGCCCGATTATAAGCTTTGGCAAGTCCTACATTTCCCCCCATATTGATATAAGTCTGTCCATCTGCTTCTACGGCTTCTTTATTTCCATAATCCCTTGTGCTGTTATCACAGACGATGATTTTCAGGTCCGGATTCTTTTTTAATGCGTTATAGGATATCGATTCTGAAATCGGCTGATTATAAACAACCAATATACTATATAGATATTCCATATGATCCCCTCTTTCATCCAAAAAAGTATACCATAAAAATGCCTCCGAATTATATTTCGAAAGCATTTGGTCTTATTTTACAACCGGTTCAAAGAAAGTATCCGGATGTGCCGGATCAAATATCTCATTGGCCCACATAAGTGTGACCAAATTTTCCGTATCGCTTAAGTTAATGATATTGTGAGTATATCCCGGTAACATATGAACAGCCTGGATCTTTTCTCCACTGACCTCAAATTCAATCACTTCATCGGTTCCGATCTTTCTTTCCTGAATTAATCCATGACCCGATACGACAATAAAGAATTCCCATTTCGTATTATGCCAGTGCTGACCCTTGGTGATTCCCGGCTTGCTGATATTGACAGAGAACTGACCATGGTCGATGGTCTTAAGAAGTTCGGTAAAACTTCCCCTGTCATCTACATTCATCTTCAAATCAAAGGCCACCTTCTCCTTTGGAAGATAAGAAAGATACATCGAATACAGTTTCTTTTCAAAGCTGTTTGGGGCAATAGATGGCATGACTAGTGTCTGTGGCTGTTCTTTAAACGAATTCAAACATTCTACGATATAGCCAAGTGTTACCTTATGGGTTACCGGTACATAACAATACTTTCCATCTTCTGTTTCAATTGGATTTAATCCATCATATTCACAACGATGTGGATGTCCTTCCAGGGCATCATACATCTCTTCAATCAAATCTTCCACAAACAATAATTCGAGTTCTACACTTGGATCATTGACCGTAATTGGAAGATCATTGGCAATGTTGTGACAGAAGGTGCCTACTGCCGAATTGTAGTTAGGGCGGATCCACTTACCGGCAAGATTGGGAAAGCGGTATACATATACTTTGGCCCCTGTTTTCTGAGAGTACTCAAAAAATAAATTTTCTCCATCCCGCTTGGACAGGCCATACTCGGATGTGCCAAAGCGTCCTGCCAGGCTTGCCTGGATGGAGCTTGATAACATGACAGGGCATGTATTTCCATATTTCTCCAATGTTTCTAACAATGTTGAGGCAAAGCCGAAATTTCCTTTTTTAAATTCAGCTGGATATTTCGGGCGGTTGACCCCTGCCAGATTAAACACAAAATCCGCTTTTGAACAATACTCTTCCAACTGGTCTTTTGTATTGTTGATATCATATTCATAAATATCTTCAATGGTGATATCCGGTCTTGTGCGGTTCTTTCCATCACGGATATTCTTTAAATTTTCCACTAGGTTGCGGCCGACAAAGCCGGCTGCTCCGGTTACTAATATTTTCATACGTTCTCCCTACATATCCTTGCGCCAGACCATCTTGTTGACAACGCCGACATAGCTCTGGATGATCTTTACCACCTTGCTCGATACATTGATATCCACATAATCAGGCACCGGTAAAGCGCCTCCGTTTACTTCATCTTTCACCATTTCTACAGCGGTATCCACTGCCTGTAAAAGACCCTTGGTATCAATTCCCGAAAGAATGAAACATGCCTTGTCCAAAGCCTCCGGACGCTCTGTGGATGTGCGGATACACACTGCCGGGATCGGATTTCCAATCGAGGTAAAGAAGCTGCTCTCCTCCGGAAGCGTTCCGCTGTCCGATACTACACAGAAGGCATTCATCTGCAGGCAGTTATAGTCATGGAAGCCAAGCGGCTCATGCTGGATGACACGCGGATCCAGCTTGAATCCGGAAGCCTCCAGGCGCTTTCTGCTTCTTGGATGGCAGGAATAAAGAATTGGCATATCATATTTTTCTGCCATTGTATTGATGGCCGTAAACAGACTGATAAAGTTTTTCTCAGTATCGATATTTTCCTCACGATGCGCAGAAAGTAAGATGTAATTTCTTTTTTCTAAGCCAAGACGATTTAAAATATCTGACTTTTTAATATCTTCTAAGTTATTGGTCAAAACTTCTGCCATAGGACTTCCTGTTACATAGGTCCTTTCCTTTGGCAGGCCGCAATCCGCTAAGTATCTTCTGGCGTGTTCCGAGTACGCTAAGTTCACATCGGATATGATATCCACGATACGGCGGTTGGTCTCTTCCGGAAGACATTCATCCTTGCAGCGGTTTCCTGCCTCCATGTGGAAGATTGGGATATGCAGCCTCTTGGCACCGATGACCGATAAGCATGAATTGGTATCACCAAGCACCAGTACTGCCTCCGGCTTTAAGGCCACCATGGCCTTATAAGATAAATCGATGATATTGCCCATCGTCTCACCTAAATCAGAGCCTACCGCATTCAGATATAATTCCGGGTTTTCTAATTTCAGATCCTTAAAGAACACTCCGTTCAGGTTGTAGTCATAGTTTTGACCGGTATGCACTAAGATTGTATCGAAGTATTTACGGCACTTTTTGATTACTGCTGAAAGGCGTATGATCTCAGGCCGTGTACCTACGATGATCATTAATTTGATCTTTCCGTTTTCTTTCCAGTTAGGATATTCCATGATCTTTCCTCCATCTATTAATAATGACGGATTCCCGCAAGTTTCTCTTTGACATAATCCGTAGTCAGTATCTTTTTGACAACTCCATCTACATCGAGCCGCTTTGTGTTGTGGCTGGTATAGCTTTCTTCCGCTTCGGTTTCTACCTTGCCCTGTACAAAGAATTTATCATAGTTCAAGTCACGGTTATCCGCTGCCACTCTAAAGTAGTTGCCCATATCTTCCGAGCGCAGGCGCTCTTCTCTTGTCATTAAAGTTTCATAAAGCTTTTCACCATGACGGGTTCCGATAATCTTGGTTCCGGTATCACCGAACAGTTTCTGAACACCTTTGGCAAGATCACCGATCGTACAGGCATCGGCCTTCTGTATAAATAAATCTCCCGGATTGGCATGATTGAAGGCAAACTTGACTAAATCGACTGCTTCATCCAGATTCATTAAGAAGCGGGTCATATCCGGATTGGTGATGGTAATTGGATTTCCGGCATGGATCTGATCAATAAACAATGGGATGACCGAACCTCTCGAACACATGACATTGCCGTATCTTGTACAGCAGATGACCGTATTGGATCTTTCCGCTGCCACGCGGGCATTGGCATAGATCACATGCTCCATCATCGCCTTGGAGATCCCCATCGCATTGATCGGATAGGCCGCCTTATCTGTGGACAGGCACACTACTCTTTTTACGCCGGCATCAATGGCGGCATGTAAAACATTATCAGTTCCTTCGATATTGGTCTTGACTGCCTGCATCGGGAAAAATTCACAGGATGGCACCTGTTTTAAAGCTGCCGCATGGAAGATATAATCGACACCGGGCATCGCATCAGCAACCGAGCGCGGATCTCTTACATCCCCGATATAAAATTTAACCTTTCCGGCATAGTCCGGATATTTGGCCTGCAGGTCATGACGCATATCATCCTGTTTTTTCTCATCACGCGAGAAGATACGAATCTGACCGATATCTGTTGTTAAAAAATGTTTAAGGACAGTATTACCAAATGATCCCGTACCTCCGGTAATCATCAATGTTGCTCCATTAAACTCACTCATCTCTATTCCTCCTGACTTTCTATAACACACAAAATTGCGATTGTATGACATGAAAACATTGAGACATTTTCAATAAACTTAACAGTTATCATCATAACACAAAAAAGAGGAGTTATCACTCCTCGATAAATCTATTTATGCGTATGGCATTAACATATAGAACCAATTCATCGCATTGTTTTCACGAACGGATGAATAACCGGCTCCTCTTTCATAGCACTCATGGAAATAATAAGCAAGGGTACCCGGATCTAATTGGGATACAGAATAATCATGGAAGCTCATTCCATAATTGTACCAGTTAATTTCATTTTCCATTTCCCATTGCAGACATTCACATTGTCCATCTCCGGAATCAATCGGTAAACCGCGTGCTTCAAGGAAGCTTGTTACTTCGTATGCCGGAGTCCATTGTACCAGACCGTATCCAGGGCCATGCAAACTTTGCCACATACCCGGGTTAACACCGGATTCTTCCTGCATGTTTCCAAGCATTCCGCATACTGCCTGCAAGCTCCAACCACGTGCCTTGAAAAATCTCCAAACACACATTGCGTTATTTACGGCAATATCATTGGAAGCATGGAAGTTTCCGGCAATCCAGTCATAAGCACCTAATGGATCACTGCCATGGCTTTTCTTAAATGGCTCGCCGCCTAAATTCATATTTAGATTCTTATCATAAATGCGAATTTCGATAGCTTCAATCGCGTTACCATAACCTTCGCTTCCGGCGCTTTCACCGTTTCTTGCCCAGCCGAGCCAGCCGATATTCGCTGAATGAACGCGATATAAAATATCATATTTTTCGCCCATTTCACCGGTCAATACAATTTCAATGGCTTCAATAGGCTTATCCTCATCAATCAGACCGGCTGGATTTCCATCTGCTTCCCATTCTTCCTGCCAGCCGATTTTTGCCACATGCGCACGATAAGTAACACCACCCTCTACAGGAGCGTTCACCAAAGAGATTTTTAAACCATCTAAGGCGATTGACTGTCCTACACTTCCGGACATTTCTCTTTCTTTCACAGCTGTCTGCCATCCGGATTCACTGTGTGATTCATAGGAGAGGAAATTATGATCTTCAATAAAAGCTGCACCGGCTGTTTCCGGTCCCTGTGCATTCTTTTCTACCAAATTAATATTGATCGCTTCAAGATGATTTCCCAGCTCACTGCCGGCTTTTTCTCCGTTTGATGTCCAGCTTAACCAGCCGATATTAGAAAGATGAGCTCGATAATAAATATTGTAGTGGTTTGCCATCTCACCGTATAAGGCTATCTGAACCGCATCAATCGGCTTTGACTGACCGGTTGTACCACTCATTGTACCATCACTTTTCCAATCTGCTTCCCAACCATCTCCTGCAACCAGAGACTTAATCATGATTCCTCCGGTATACTGCTGATTGACCAGCTGAAGTTTTACGGCTTCCATCGCATTTCCCTGTCCGGTCGATCCGATGATAGTTGATTCTCCTGTCTCAGAAACCCAGCCGATTGTTGCCACGTGGGCTTGGGCACGTAATTGATTTACTACAAAAGCTTCCTGTTCGGATACCGGAGCCTGACCGCCTTTTTCTACCAGTTTGATCTGAAGGGCTTCCAACCCATATCCATATCCCTGAGATCCGGCTGACTGTCCGTTGCTAGCCCAGCCAATCCATCCGATATTGGCAACATGAGCACGATAATAAATATCATAATAATCTGCGATTTCACCTTTTAATGCGATTTGAATAGCCTCCATGGCCAGCGATTTACCTTTTGTTCCGGCATAGCTTTGGGTGTCCTCTGTTGAAACAGCAGACTGCCATCCTTCGTTGGCAACATGAGCACGGTACTCTACACTTCCTTCATAAGTGCTGTCAAGATGAATTTGAAGCGCTTCCATTGGATGAGACTGTCCTACCGTACCGACATAGCTTTCCACATCATCCGTTGAAACTGCAGGCATATCACCGATTGTTGCGACATGAGCCTCATAGTTAATTGAAGCCGAGGCCTGTTCATTTTGATCTGCAGGTGTTTCCGCAGTTTGGTCTACAACTTCAATTTCTACATCAGAATCTTCTTCGATATACTCTGTAGTTCCCAAAATTTCTTCGGATTCTTCACTCTGTGAGATTTCTTGAACCGCCGGTTCTAAATCGTCCACCGGTTCCATTTCATCGGCTAATACCTCTTGAGCAATAAGCGGAGTGGATGCCCCGATAAATAAAAAACTCAACACATACTTAGCCTTGTTTAATGTTTTTTTCATAAGTTATCCTCACCTTTATCGTAGAAACAAAAAGGGGATTGAACAGAATTTTTCTCTCTATTCATTCCCCTTATGAATACGATTACATTGAAACCTTAACAAATTTTTATGATTAAGTCAAATTTTTGCCTATTTTTACCCTTTTTTTATCGATTTTCGCATATTTTTGATAAAAATCTGGTATCTAAATTGAAAAAAATTGACATTTCAACTATTTATCCATAAATCAACATTGTTAATTTTCTTGGTAAAGATTTACGCCACATTTTATATTTTGTATAGAAAGCCCATCTCGCAGCTTTTGTATGGAAAGATAAATTTCCGTACTGTCCGATAAGACTTTGATTGGATAATCGATAAGTTTCTTTAAACAATCTGGCCTGGGCACGGGTTTGTTCAAATACCTTCTTTGTTTCATTACCGGAAAAGATTTTCTTTACTATATAAGATGGATTATATGGATTTTTAGCACCCACATTGTTGGTGACGTGCTGGCGGTACAAAGTTAAAGGTTCTTCGATAAAAACCATCTTTCCAAAATGCGAAGCACATAAGGCAATCCACCAGTCATGCATGATCATGTGATATGGATCTTTTACCTCCAAAGCTTTGTTTTTGAGTTTGCGGTTAATCATCATGGTACAGCCGGTTGTGATATTTTGCATCAAGAGATGCAAGGTATCGTCTGCATTCATATCTAACTGTTGAAAATCCGACATCTTTTCGGCAATCACATTTTCGTCTTCGTCTACCACTCGCAATTCTGAAAATACGAGCACCGGTAAAGTATCTTTACCGTTTTCTATCTCTTTCATAACCCTATATGTTTTTTCCACCTTATCTTTTAACCAGATATCATCTTGATCCGAAAACATCAAATAAGGTGCACCTACATTTTCCATTAAATATAGAAAATTCTCCTTCGGCCCTCCGGTCGGCTTCCCGCTTATTTTAATGATCTTATCCGGATATCTTGCCGAATACATATCGATGATATCCACCGTTTTATCGTTTGATCCATCATCGTGTATATAAAGGATCCAGTCATCTAAAGTCTGTTTAAGAATTGAATCGATTTGAGATGAAATATACTTTTCACCGTTATAGGCAGCCATCAATATCGCAATTTTATCCGTATGCTTCATGATTCTTTAACATCCTCAATTTTAAATTCAAAAGGCCCTGCTTTCTTATACCAGTCTTTATCATACCGCGATAATGCCTTTATGATATTGATGCGCCATGTTAAGATCTGCGATGGACCCGAGTGCCTTAAATCGGATGAATTGGAAGCATGTCTTCGATGAAGAATATACGGTGTATCAATCAATACTACCTTTCCCTTCAATTCCCCAATCAAACCTATCCATTGATCATGCATCGGAACTCTTTTGGGAATTGGTAATATATCATCCTTTAATTCTCTACGAAAAGCCATACAGCATCCCGTATACGAATTTTTTAATATATTCCGCCAAATTCCTGTTTTACAGTGACGGTATTTAAAATAAGACTTTCCCTGTACATCCAGATTTTGATCGACAATCGTAGCATCGTGCAAAACCACCTGAACATTCTCATCCTCAAATTCCTTTAATACTGCATTTACCTTGCCTAAAAGCCAAATATCATCCTGGTCCGCCAGAAAGATGATTTCCTTCTGGCACATATTAATGGCCGATTCAAAATTGCGTACAACGCCCTTAGAAGGTCCGTAAATCAACATAATACGTTTATCCTTTTTCATATAATTCCGTATTATTTCTTCGGTACGGTCTTTGGAAAAATCCAATGAGATGACCAGCTCATCTCTGGATGTCATCTGACGCAATATAGAATCAATTTGAGCTTCTATAAAAGGTTCACCATTGCAGGCTGCCATGGCAATCGAGATACTTTTTCTTTTTTCACTCATACACAAAACCTTCTGTTACATATCAATCGTTTTCATTAAGACAGCTTTGATTTCCTTGACATCATCTGTTTTCGAAAGTGTATCTGCCAACAACTGCACTCTAGAATCAATATTTTCCTGAGAAATATACTGTCTTTCATTCACAAAAATCAATGGATTATCCGTACGGTGATGTTTTTCCGAGCCTAAAGATAACTCCTCATACATCTTTTCACCGGGACGAAGTCCGATTTCTTTAATTTCAATATCTTTATAAGGACGCAATCCTGATAATTGAATCATCTTTTCTGCCAATGTTAAGATTTTCACCGGTTCGCCCATATCTAATACAAAGATTTCCCGATTATCTGCATAGTATCCTGCCTGCAGTACCAATTGAGCAGCTTCCGGTATGGTCATAAAATAGCGAGTTATATTTTTATCGGTAATCGTAACCGGACCTCCGTTTTTGATCTGTTCCTTAAAAATCGGAATCACAGAGCCATTGGAGCCAAGTACGTTTCCAAAGCGAACTGCTGCCATACGAACACCGTTTTCATTTCTGCGTGACTGAAGAATTAATTCTGTCATTCGTTTGGTTGCCCCCATAACATTGGTTGGATTGACTGCTTTATCGGTAGAGATCATAATAAAGCGTTCTACCCTTCCTGCCATACAGGCATCAATCACATTTTTCGTTCCAAACACATTATTGCGAATGGCTTCCATCGGCCTGTCTTCCATGAGCGGTACATGTTTATGGGCCGCTGCATGATATACAACATGCGGATGATACTTTTCAATCAATTTAAACATCTCTTCTCTTTCGCGGATTGAGATAATCAAAGTTTCAAGCTGGATATCCTTATCCATTTCATCTTTGGCAATATTTCGCAGGAATTCCTGTTTCAACATATATAAGGCATTTTCATTAATATCGACCATAATAAGCTTTTTAGGATGGAAGCGGACAATCTGACGGCAGAGTTCCGATCCGATCGAACCTCCCGCACCGGTCACACAGACGGTTTTAAAAGTAAGATAAGAGCCAATCTGTTCGACCTTCAGGTCAATGCTGGGACGCTGTAATAAATCCTTAATTTCGATATCATCGATCCGAATCGGACTGTTTAAATCATTTTCCGTGGTGAAGCGCATGATCTTTGTGCTGACACTGGTTTGCGAACAAAGGTCGATAGCGCGCTTTTTCTGCTCTTCCGTTGCCCGATTGATGGCAATAAATAAATGTTTAACATCATATTTCTTGACAACATTACCCACTTCATCAATGGTTCCTAATACCTTTTTCCCGTTGACGATAGTACCCTTGGATTTATAATCATCCAAAAAACCGACAACGTTATAAGGGTAGCCTGACCCACGGTAGATTTCATTCAACATTAAATAACCGGCATTGCCTGCACCTACAATAACTGCATTTTCCTTTCTTCCGGAATTCATCATAAACTGGTGCATATTACGATAGATTAAGCGGATTCCCAAGCTTAAAAATAAAGCTAACAGCTCAGAAATAATCAATAAGGAATCATGATACAAGCCGGTTAATCTTGTGAATAGTAACATAATCAAAAAACAGCTTAAGCTTTTAAGTACCTGACGCAATATATCGCTTGTACCTGTAAAAGTCCATAAGCTTTTATGTGTTTGAAATACAAATCCCATCACAAGATGTAACATCAACACAAAAAACATGGCCATAATTACATACTTTGTGACATGAATCACACTGACAGCCATGAAAAAACCATTCTCATAAAAGAAGGTAAATATATAACTGAAAAACACTATCAACAAATCCACAATAGAAATGATAATGCCCCTATATTTTTGATAAAGATTTGACTTATATATACTATCCATATGACACCCTTAACGTTTTACATTATACGCTATTCACGCCTATTCTTCAAACCACTTAAAAAGTCCCATTCATGTAAATGGGACTCCATTACTATTCAACAGCGTTCATGTCCGCTTCGCCTTCCTGATATCCTTCGGATTCAGAATTAGCGGCAGGTTGTGAATTGTAGTCAAATGTCATATATGTTTCATCTTCTGCATACGCTTCATCGATGGTGAGTGATTCATAATAATTATATTCCGGTTCTGTAGTCTCTAACCAAGATGTATCAATGGTATCGGAAGACTGGCCGTTTAATACAGCCGTAATCATGTCATGAGCGATAGTAACGGTACGGTTATCCGGTACCAGAACAGAAGCCGGCATACCTAACTCGGCACAATAACAGATGTCTCCGCCACCTTCAACCTGATACTGTTCAAAGTTCCAAAGTGTTCCGTTATCTAACTGCCATTCTACCAGTTCGGAAATTTCCTGTTTGGACATATTGGTTTCAAATGTGCTTTCAACATCATCTAAAAGCTGTGTATATGTCATCAAGGTAGAAGGAGAAAGTACCTTATCCAGTACGGCAAGGAATACCGTACGCTGGTTTCTTACACGCTGGTTATCGCCATCTTCATAGGCGTAACGCTCACGGGCAAAACACAAAGCACGATGTCCATCTAAATGGTTCCATCCTTCAACTACACCCGGTACCGCATTATCGGCACCCCAGGAATCGACAGCTAATCCTTCTTCGACAAAGACATCAATGCCGCCTAAGGTATCAACAATTCTTTCCACACTGGAGAAGTTGACACGGAAGGTATAGTTAATATCGATATCTAAGAAATTTTCAACCGTCATCTTCGATGCGTTTACACCGTGAAGACCTAAATGGTTGATCTTATCCATAGCGCCATACATACATCCTGCATCCGCACTGCATACAGAAGGCACATACATATCACGCGGAATACTTACCAGTAAAACAGTATGTGAAATTGGGTTAACAACTACTACCATATTTACGTCCGAACGCGATATCTCACTGATATCACCATATGTATCGTTACCACTGATAAAGGCAACAAACGGTGTTGATGTGATATTGGTGACATTGGTGGATTCATTCGGTTTAATCGTAAAGTAAGATGTCTGATACAGTATGTTGGATTCTTCATTAAAGGCTGCGTAACGCTTATAGATCACAACGTTAGAACGATATGATTCATTGAGCACTGCAGCATCAATGGTGCCATCATATAAAGCTTCCATCTGTTTGGCAATACTGTCAAATTCAACGATTTCGAATGGAAGATCGGACTCTTTTTCAACACGATATTCTTCCATCAAAGCTTCTTTCATCTTTGTTTGGCCGGTTTCATCCAGTGTGCTTAAAAAGCCAATGGACTTAACTCCATCCAATGATTCTAAATTTTTATTTAATGTGACAATTGATACTGTATTATCAACCAGTCCGGTATTTGCCGTAACGGTATCTAACATACCATCGGTTGAATAAATGTAGTAGTTACCTACTGCCATCACAAATGTCATAACACCGGCCAGTACGGCAGTAATGATCTTTGAGATCTTTCTTCTTGGCCAGAAATCCATCAGGATGATGACAATCAAAACCAAGAGAACTAAAATCCCCAATATCGGAAACAAGAGCCTTGTCGGCAGCATTTTTAATGTGACGATTTGATAACACATCAAAGCGCATAATATCAGCAGCAATATGGTGATAACTATTTTATATATTGTATACCCCTTACTGTTTTTTACTTTTTCATCCATTTGTTCTACCCCTTTTTTTATTTACGTGCCTATTTTCGCATTAAATAGTTGACATGTCAATTTTTCCCATTATTTAATCACAAATAGCCGCATTATGGGACAAAAAAAGCAGGATCAACCTGCTTATGAAAGAACAATTTCAATTCCTTCCGGATTTCCCATAACGTCCTGCACATATTGAATCACCCATTCTTTGGACATATCATAGCCCTGCGTCGTTACATAGTGATCAGCTACGTAGTCATCGGTGTATTCATGAATGGTTGTTGTTCTAAAAGTATAGAATTGGTAATCCAGATATGTAATTGTCGGAATAAACTTAACATCCTCAAATGTTGTTTCCAACGTATCAAAATTATAGTTTAAGGTAAAGCTTGCCATGCCGCCGACCATACCGTAGTTGGTGTCCTGGGCACTTAAGAAATTACCTAAAGAATAATAAATTAAGGTGTCCTGATCTTCGCCATGATAAATTTCTGCCGGTTCTATGACATGAGGATGAGTACCGATGATAACCTCTGCTCCTAATTCATTTAGAAGCTTTGCGTACTGCTGCTGCATTTCATTGATGCCGTTATCATACTCTGTTCCCCAGTGCATGCTGACTATCTGCACATCACTGATCTTAGAGATAGCTTCCATATCCTCACGGATGGAATCTTCATCAATGATTTCTACAAGCCATGGCATATCCTCCGGATTGTTGCCGGTATTCATACCGTATGTATAACCCAGAAGTCCTACCTTTATTCCATTCACATCACGGACAATATACTCATGCGATTCTTCCTCTGTCATATGTGATCCGGTTACCGATATCTCCGGATAGGTATCCTTCATATACTGCAGATGATACATCAGAGCATCCACACCGGCATCCAGTGTATGATTGGAACTCATTGCCGTCCAATCAAAACCCGCCTTAGCTACAGAATCTAAAATCTCGGTTGGTGAGTTAAAACTTGGATAATGCGAGAAAGGAAGAATATTACCGGCGCAGACTGTTTCCTGGTTAATAAATGCCAGATCCGCTGCCTGTGTATATGGGTTTGTGAGTTCATAGTAGGAATCAAAATTATAACCCTGACCGGCCAGTTCCTGACGCCACCATAAAGCACCATGAATCAAATCATCTCCCACACCTACAAAGGTGAAGGAAGAAGATCCGGTACGTGTATCGGATGGATCTTTAACCTTTTTCTCTTTTTTTTCTGTCGTACCTTGTGCCACCGTAG
>CACYBS010000210.1 GCA_902772725.1 Erysipelothrix rhusiopathiae | reverse complement strand
CTAAAGTATCCTGCAAAACAATTCCATCTAGGCTTTACCTGTAGGGATGAGAATGTAAAAATGCATCCGAATTTCTTTGGAAGTTTTATAAAACGAAATGAATTTGAACTATATATCGGAAACGGTCACGTGTTTGTCGATTGCAAGAATAAGCACATTCTTCCTGGTAGTGGAGCTTGTGTCGTATTAGATATAGAAAAGCCCTCAAATGCCAAAAACAAAACGAAAAAAACACTCCATTAAGATATTTGCATTCAAAGACGTACAACTGCAAGATATACCGAAAAAAGAGGTTGACGAACGGGACTGATTGTTTCGTTTTGAGACGAGTACAATCATCTCGTATACTTCTGTGAAACAAGATTTTAAAATATTCAAGTAGGTGTACGTATGATGCCGCTGGTAACCATCCTTTTTTGTAGGAATTATTTGGATGCTTAAGATATTTTTCTTACCTTTGCATCGGTATGAAAAATCTAATCATAGTTTTCGTCATTTTGCTGACATTCATCTGCTGCTCTACCGAGGCCGAACGTAACCGTATGCGTGCTGGTTTGGACAGCATCAATCAGCGCAACCGTAACGACCTACCCTTCACCGTGGCCGATGTCAAGCCATACGTTCAGTTCTTCGAAAATCACGGCACCGCTAATGACCGCCTACTGGCGCACTACCTTCTGGGCCGCGCCTATCACGACCATGGTGAAGCTCCCATGGCCTTACAGTGTTATCAGAATGCAATCAATTGTGCCGACACTCTCAGCGCGGATTGCGACTTCAAACAGTTAAGCAGAGTGTATGCGCAACTTGCAAATGTATTCTACTACCAAGGATTATACAGGCAACAATTGGATTTCCATAAAAAAGCCATAAAATATGCATGGACGGCTAAAGACACATTGGCAGGACTTATGTGTTACGAACAAATGAGTTTGGCATATATGGAATTAAAGGATACAACAACTGCAATGGTCATTATTGAAGATGTAGCTAAGAAGTATAAGGAATTGGGAAGAAATCAATACTCTGCTATTTCTTTAGGTTTGGCAATTAAGCCCCTTGTCAACAGGAGAAATTATAAGAAAGCGAAAGAATATATTGATATTTATGAATCCCAATCTGGGCGTTTTGATTCAATAGGGAATATTGAGACTGGCCGTGAGATATACTATGGCGTGAAAGGCTTCTATTTCCTTCATACAAACATATTAGATTCTGCTGAATACTATTTTCTCAAAGAACTAAAGAATGGTAAAAGCTATTACAACCTATACGTTGCTGCTAAGGGATTGTCTATGTTTTATCAAGAAAAGCACCAAGCGGACTCATCTGCCAATTACGCACTATATGCCTGTGCTATGCTTGATTCCGTATTTACCCAAAAGACAACGAAAGAAGTAGAACGCATACAGGCAATGTACGACTACACTCGCCACCAGGAAATTGCTAGGCAGGAAAGTGAAAAAGCTTCTATTGAGAAAAGAAAGCATCAATTTAGTTTATTTTTATTAATACTTGTAGTAGCAATAGCAACTTTGGTAATATATATAATGTATAGGGGAAAGAAAAAGAAACTATCGTTGTATATACAAAATCTTGAGCAGTTAGAACAATTACAATCTGAAATACTTCAGCTCCGTTCGCATGCAGAAGAATATCAGGAACTAATAGCTATGAAAGAAAAAATCCATGAAGAGCAAAGTATCAAGATTCAGGAACAAAGGAAGAAAAAACTCCAGGATAATGCTGCCATTGACAAGCGAATCAAAGAATCAAGCATTTATAATAGTCTTTTGAAAAAACAATTCGGACAAGAACTTACCATACAAGAACTACGAGAATGTCGCAAATTGGTTCTTGAGCATCTTCCAGAATTCAACAGTTTATTGTTGTCGAAAGAATACAAAATCAACGTGAAAGACTTCAATGTCTGTATGCTATTCCGGCTAGGTTTTAAGTCGAAAGAAATTAGTAACATGTTAAATATAAGTCAGGGAAGAGTTTCCCAAATTTGCATAAAAGTTTTACGGGAAGTCTTCAATAAAGACGAAGGAGGAGCAGCAGAATTGATAGAGATGCTTCACGAATTATACTAAAAACAACTAAACTAAAAATCTGCTAAACTTTTTCTAATCATCTGCGTATTAGCAACTTATAGCAAAAACTAAATTTTCGCTAAAGTCTTTTTTATGTTTTCTTATGGCCGTTATTTTTCTTCTTCATATTTTTGCAGCAAGTAAAACCCAAAAATATGAAATATGAAAAAGTTTATTTTATTAAATTTGTTGGCTTTATTATTAAGCACAAACGTAAATGCATGGGAAGTTATTCCCTTATGTGTAAACTATAATGAAGAGGGACCTATTGGTAATGGTAATCCTAAATTCCCGATGTTTGCTCCGACTGTTTACATTGAGGACCACATTTTGTTGTTTGAGGCCAATCATGCAGACTATGTCCTCAATATAAGGGATGAAAACGGCAATGTGGTTTATTTCACTGTAGTCTTTTCTACTCAGACACAGGTTGTCTTACCCTCTATGCTATCTGGTAACTACGAAATTGAACTCATCATGGGTTACTGGCAGTTTAAGGGTCGCATTACATTATAAAATATAAACTTAATATTACATTATGAAAAAAATGATCTTACTGAGCATATCTCTTGTAATATGCTCAACTATTTCAGCTCAGCTAAACGTCGAAAGTACAGGAAAAGTCAACGTGCAATCAACCGGTAATCAACTCCCAACCATGTTTGCCGTAGGTCAAACGGCAAATACGTATAGTGGCCATGAAATTGCTGCGGCAATACATATTCGCCCTGATAATTCTGGTAGGACGGCCGGAATCTATTGTAAAACTAATGCTTATTACCCTCAATCATTTGGACGCTCATTTGGTACATATAGTGTATCAGGAAATGCAACTAGTGGTTATAATTATGGGGTCATGGGGGCTCTCGAAGGGACAAATTACGGTGCAGGTGTATACGGATCCTCAGTAAATATAACAGGTTATGTTCCTGGAATGTATGCCGGTTATTTTAATGGTGACACCTATGTCGATGGCACCTTAACTGCTACAAATGTAATAACTCCATCGGACATCAGACTCAAAACCAACATTACGAAGATCAGTAATACGAACCAGACCTTGGCTAATCTGATGAAAATCAATGTCTTGTCTTACAATTACAAGAAACGTGAGGTTCCTGAGGCAGAAAGAGATACCCTACAAGAGGCAACACTCAGGGCTTACGACAAAAAATGGGAATCAGACGCCAAGGAGCGACACTTTGGTTTTTCTGCGCAGGAATTGCAGGAAATCTTTCCAGATTTGGTTAAGGAAGGACAAGACGGTTATCTAGGAGTCAACTATGTAGAGATGGTACCCCTACTTCTCCGTAGCATTCAGGAACTAAAACAGGAATTGGATGAAATGAAGGATGAAACAAAGTCCATGACCCGTTCGGTTGGCGATGAAACCGCTGATTTCAATGCAGTTACAACCAATAACATGCTTTATCAAAATACTCCCAACCCATTTAAGGAACAAACAATCATTCGGTTCAAACTTGCCAACGACGTACAGGACGCCTCCATCTGTTTTTTCGACATGAACGGCAGACTACTCAAGAAATTGCCCATTTCATCGGGAATGGAAAGCATATCCATTAGTGGCTATGAACTCGGCGAGGGAATGTTCCTCTACTCTCTGATTGTCAACGGGCAAGTGGTTGATACGAAGCGGATGGTAATTTCGAAATAAAAAACGGATATTTCATGCGACACATCAAAACAATAATACTCATAGTCTTTATATGCATATTTTCAAATGCTAAGGCACAGCTGAGCACAAACGAAAAACCTGTCAGCTTTGACCAGGAATTGACTATTGTTTTAAAAAGTGCAGTTTCTGTAGTAACGATGCCCCGTTTGGATATGGCAGAAATCGAAAAAGAAGATAAAGAAGATGAGGAGTATGACATGCCACCCCGTTTTGGCTATCAGCACAAGGTCGACTACAATCTTAACAACTCTGGTGTTTGGTATGAACTCCCAAATGGTGACAAACTCTGGCAACTGAATGTTGTCTGCCCTGATGCACTATCTGTAAATTTCTGCTATGATAAATTTTGGATTCCAGAAGGAGGAAAACTTTTTGTTTATTCGAAAGATAGAAAGCATGTCATTGGTGCTTTTACAAGTAGAAACAACAAGGGAGATAGTGAAAACATTCGAGGCTTTGCAACAGGGTTGGTATATGGTGATGACGTTGTGCTGGAATATTATCAGCCTAAAGATGTTACTACAGATGCCATCATCAATATAGAATATATTGTTCATGGATATCGTTACATCAATATTGAAAAGGCAGGTTTTGGCCAGTCTGGCAGTTGTATGGTTAATGTCAACTGTGAGGAGGGACAGAATTGGCAGAATGAGAAAAAAGCCATTGCGATGATTTTAGTTTATGGCAACAGATGGTGTACAGGTTCACTTATTAATACCACAAATCTTAGTCAGGCACCTCTTTTCCTGACAGCAAATCATTGTATAAGCGATTATGGAGATGCTGAAGAGAATTCCAATCTCGACTATTATTCGTTTTATTGGAATTATGAAGCACCAGGATGTGCAAATGTCAGTTTAGAGCCTACATATTATTCTACATCTGGAGCAACAATTCTTGCCAATTATTCTTATTCTGATTTTGCATTGTTACGCCTTTCTGAAGATCCTCAAGAACTTTCAAATTATACACCCTTTTACCTAGGATGGGATCATTCTGGTCAAAGCGGTGCAGCTGGCGTCTGTATTCATCATCCAAGAGGCGATGTTAAAAAGATATCTACAGTAGCGTCTCAACCAGTATCGGCATCATATTTAAGCTATACAGAATCTGCCACCGCAAGTCACTGGAAGGTTCTATGGGCAACAACACTTAATGGTCATAGTACAACGGAAGGCGGCTCTTCCGGTTCCCCTTTATTTACAGCAGAGCATAAAGTAATTGGTCAGTTACATGGAGGTTATGCAGATTGTACCAATAACATTGATGAACCAGATTGGTATGGAAAATTCGATGTGTCTTGGAGTGGTAACAATAGTATATATAGGCGGTTGAACTGTTGGTTGGACTCTTTAAACACAGGTAGACAAACTATGGAAGGCTTGCTAATTATATCTACGACAAAAACAATAACTATGGATCAACAGCTATACAGTAATATACGAATTACCAATAGCGGACAGCTCACTGTTCAAAGTGATGTTGAAATGATAGGCAATTGTTGTATTATAGTTGAAGCCGGTGGTAAACTCATTGTTGATGGTGGTACAATTTCGAACGTTGACATTCTATTAAAATCTGGAGCATCTCTTCAGATTATAAACGATGGTGTCATAGAGACCCGAAATGGTTTTGAAGCTTCTTTAGGGGCAATAGTTGACATTACCAAAGGGTCAATATATTGAATATAGTGTAAGAGCATGCGAATAAAGGAGCTTGATTATCTAAAGGGTGTGATGATTATCTTGGTCATTACTTTCCATTTAGTGTATATTGAACACCTTTATCCGTATGCAAAACAGGTGGTATATACATTCCACATGCCTGTCTTTCTTGTTATTTCTGGCTATCTGATGAACATCGAAAAGAACTGGCGGTCGTTCCTGCTGGCCATTTCCGGACTTGCTATACCATATATCGTCATGGAAAGTGGATATATCGTGATGGCTTCATTGTTACCTATCAATGAACATCTTGATCATCTAAACGTGGAACTGTTCTTTATCAAATTGTTACTTCATCCTTTGGGTCCTTATTGGTATCTTCACTCGTTGGTACTCTGTGGCATGACCTATTACGTTGTGTTTCGTTATTTCCGAGCGAAAAACCTGAACCGTTTTATCTTGATTGGATTTACCTTCTTCCTCTATTCCCACGTGCTAGGGATTCTTCCATTCACATCATCCATATTCTTACTGGTTGGTGTCATCTTACGTCAATGTAATATTAATTTTACGCGGTTTTTCCAATCTTCAGCACTGGCTATTTGGGCATTTATATTGATCATCTGTCACAAGCAATATCTAAATCCATCAACACTTGGGGGAATCCTTATCGTCTATCTTGTCATCAGCTGTAGCCTTCTTGTGTTCAAGTATTCGCATAAGACCGTTCAAAAAACAATTATTTACTTTGGGAAAAATAGTCTTTTACTTTATATATTCTCGCCGATCTTCACCATCTTGTGCAAGGTAATGGTCTCATATTTTACGTATGACAAGACTGGCGTACTGTTTTTAATAGCCTCGCTAACAGTTTGTATCAGCGGTAGTCTTT
>CACYBS010000209.1 GCA_902772725.1 Erysipelothrix rhusiopathiae | reverse complement strand
CCAGTTCGGATAAAGCTGTACGAAATTGCGTCCGGTCAAAGCCGATCATTAATGTGTTGGAACCTGTCCTTTCCAAGTTTGGAACGGAGACTTTGGGTGTCAACATCATCTGCCCCGATGCATCCAGAAGCTTGTCTACTGAAGTAATAGGATTGATGGGATAATGCACTTTCATTTAATCTACAAAATTATCGTAGTCTTCTTTCGTAATCGGGGTTGTGTTAATTTCATTCATTTGAGCGTCAAATGTTTTAATAAAGCTTAAAGAATAAATCTGGGCAAGATTGTCGATATGTTCCGCTTCCTGAAGCTCAGGATAGCTGGTTATCAAACTGACAATATTCTTTGAAATCATTCCATTCATGGAATTTTGGCTTTGAATTTCCATTGGAAAAGAATTTAGATTCGTTTTTACTCATGTTTCTAAAATGACAGATTCGGTCTGCTTGACCATATTAAACATAGAGAAAGCAAACAGAGATTGAATATGATAAGTACTGAGCGCAATCGCAAGGACCGCGATAACACCAAATACCCATGGATTTCTGTTCTTGATCTCGGAGTTCTTTTCCAACTCCTTTTTCAGGAGATCTTCCTGTCTTGAAAAATAAGTATAAGTAATTAATAAGGCAATGATAAGACCGATAGTGGAACAAACCAATATGGATACAAAATGATTATCCCTTGTAAAGCCGCCCACATTGCAGGCACCTACATATATGTATCCTAAGTCTTCATCTTTTGTGGCAAATGTGAAGTATCTTTCATTGTTGATGTTCAGCCAGCTGCCGTCTTCTAACGTAATTTGCGAAAGTTTAATTCCTAACTTAGAAATATTCTGTCCTTCCATTTTAGAATCGGCGGGATAATCTAATATGGTCCCGTTTTCATCGAGAATAAAATACAGGTCATCTTCCTCAAATAATTGCGGGAATACATCATCTGCAATCTCAAAAGTATCATATGCCGGCAGCGATTTTTTGTACTCCGTAATATCGATCGCATATACGGTACCATCCAAAGCTGTAGAAGTCACGTATGAACGGGAGTCATTCAAAACGGGATTTACAAATATATCTCCGAAGGTGGATGCACTTCGGATCTGCGCGGTAATCTCAAAATCCGGGATATGCTGGTGTGCATATGCCAGGCTGCATACCTCTGCCTGCATGATATTTTGAAGAGTTTGTGTATCATTTACATCAATTTCATTAAAGTGACTTGTCTGATTTTTTACGAATTCCAATTCCTGAAGGATTTCTTCTTTCTTCTGGGATTGAGCTGTTGAATCCTCCATCCGAAAAATAAAAAAACTTCCTATGAGTATGAGAATAGCTTCAATTATTAAAAGTGTTCTTAATCGTATAGTTTTCTTTTTGTTCATGTTTATCACTCTTTTTTACCACTTAATTATGTCATAAAAAAAAGATAATCAATGTATAAAAGTGGGGGACAATAATATTTGTATTATAAACCAGATGGCATAAAAAAGTTCCCTTTATACAAGGGAACTTGATTTTATAACCAAGAGAATAGGTTAAACAGTGATTTTTTATTGATGTACGGATTGATTACTTTTCCACCAATCGGATATTCACATCCACCCAGAACATCACTCCATGTACCGCCGCTGTTTTCACATTGTTCTTGTGCGGAAGGCTCTTCAGAAGGTTCTTCGGAAGGTGTTTCTTCGGAAGGCGTTTCTTCCGGTTCCGGTTCTGATTCCGGTTCAGCAGAAGGAATTGATCCTGCGCTGGATGTATATGTATCACCCTGGGAAACGAACTCAGCTTTGATGTAGCCTCCACCGTAGTCGGCAACATCTTCTGTTCGGGCAATATCGTGATAATCTCCATATTGCTGGCAATAATCCAGCATGTAATGGGAGATGTAGAACGCTGTTGCCTGGAACAATACTGCATCAGAGAAGTAATAACCTAAAGATGCATATTGTGTTGTATATCCGGTCCATGTCGCAATTGTAAACTGGCTGGTATAACCGATTGACCATTCATCTTTATATACACCGGTAGGAATACCGTACTGTAATCCATCAGAACCCCAGTCAGATGTTCCGGATTTACCGTATACCGGATATCCGGACTGCAGGATTTCGTTGAAGTTACCGTAGTTTCCGGTTACTACGCCTTGCAGCAGTGTAGACATCATGAAGGCAGCACCCGGAGATACTAATGTATAAACGGTTGAATTACCTTCTGTTTCTACCTGGTCGGCACGACGGATAACACGGCGTACACGATGCGGGTTAACACGGTTACCCTGGTTGGCAAAGATTGTATAAGCACTTGCCTGCTGAATCGGTGTAGCGAACATGTCGGCACCACCAATCGCATACTGTTCTACGAAGTTTTCGCAAACGTCATCATCAAATCCTAACTTACGACAATAGTCGATCCAATAATCATAACCTGTCGTATTTACCAGATCTACCATGGCAGCAGCTGCTGTAGTATTGGTAGAAACTCCTAATGCTGTCTGCAGACTCATTGATCCTCGATATCCACCGTAAGCGTTGTTAAGATTCTGTCCGGTATGGAAATAATCCTTGGCAACGTCATTTACCTGATGGTTTGTAGACCATCCCAGAATATCGAAGCAGGATACATAGGCAAGTAACGGTTTCATAGAAGAACCCGGCTGTTTACGAGTCATAGAGTTGTCGTATTTAACAACGTCTGTATGATAAGTACGTCCCGGACCGACGGCAATAATTTCACCGCTGGCATTATCGATAACGCTGAATCCGGTATCTAAGGCATCATCCGGCCATGGAACAATATTTCCGGCACAAATCTGATCGGCCTGGTTCTGTACATCCTGGTTTAGTGCAGAATAGATATCCATCGGTACAACACTTGGGTCCTGACCGGTCAGGGAAGATACTTCCTCGATGGTCTGGTCAATGTATGCCTGGTTCGGGTCGGTTGTGATCGACGCATTCGAATAGTTCATGGAATAGGCAATATCCGTATTTACTGCCAGATCATATTCTGTCTGGGTGATATAACCGTGATTCAACATCAACATCAATGTTTCATTACGACGCTCTGTTGCTGCCGCAAGATGGTCGTTTTCAACATCATACAAGTTGTTCATCGGATTGTATCTATCCGGTGCGTTAACAGATCCGGCAAGGAAAGCCGCTTCACTTAAGTTCAATTGCGATACATCCTTACTGAAATAGTATTGCGCCGCTTTCTGGATACCGCGGGTATTACCGCCCGATCCAAACCAGATTCGGTTTACATAATATTCGAAGATCTGCTCTTTTGAAATACTCTGTTCAGCGATCAAGGATAGATAAATTTCCTGAATCTTTAATTCAACCTGTTCAATTTTGGATATGCTTCCTTTTTCTTCCAGAATTTTGTTTTCCTGGTTTCTTGTAAAGGCATTATCGATCATCTGCATTGTTAAGGTAGAACCACCCTGAGAGAATTCTCCCGAACGGAGGTTATTGATGGCAGATGCGATAAAACGCGGAAGGTCAAATCCATTGTGATCGAAGAAACGGGAGTCCTCAATTGCTAAGAAAGCATCGATTACATCCTGAGGAATTCGATCATAGGTGATATCTTCACGGATTTCTTCACCAAACTCATAGACCAGATTACCGGCGTTATCATAAATACGGGAGTTTGACAAGGTGGATAGACCATCTTCCGTAAAACGCATGCCCTCTGGGTCATTAATAATGTTGACTAAAACGAAAAATACGGAAATACATCCTACAAGAAACAAGGATAGAATAACGACCGCGATCTTATTCCATATATCCAGTTTTCTTCTTGATTTGTTTTGGTTTTCAGCCATAAACTTCCTCCTTAAAAGTACTTTTCATCAACGGCTTCCAGATATGCCAATCGAGGATAGAGTCCTGTACGTATCAGAATACCATGTTCTTCGAACCATTCAAAGGGAATCGATTTCCGTTCAATTGAGTGAATGTGATCAATCAATTCTCTGGCGTCCACAAGAAATGTTTGGTCATATTGTGTAATTCGGATTATAAAAAATCCGATACCACCGTGAAACAATACTTTTTCTAAATGTTTAATTTGATGCGGGTGGATCATAAATAAAGGAAAACGTGTTTTTGCGTGTGTTTCCTTTGCCTCAAAGTCAATATAGCGTCCCCGGTATATGCCGTTGTAGTCCGTTGTAGATGGTGTCCTGTAATAAGCTTCGGTAATCTTAGCTTTATTGCGGGATGGATAATCTACATGAACAACCTGGATCGGTGTCGGCTTTTTATAAATCAAAGCTTTATCGATATCTCGATAATATTGATTCGATTGGTTGAGATCTTCCTCAAGGCCGGAACCGCGCGAGGCATGATGATCCTTGGGCTGGGTTGAAACCACGCCCTTTATACCACTTGGATATTTTACCATAGTCATCGCAATAATTATATATGAAAAGAATCTAACATTCAAATTGACGGTTGATTTTTTAACTTAAAAACGGCATAATGTTATCTAAGATTGGGGGTAGTTATCATGGCAAAAGATTTTAATCTAAGTGCACAGTTAATT
>CACYBS010000208.1 GCA_902772725.1 Erysipelothrix rhusiopathiae | reverse complement strand
TAAGAGAAGGGAGGACACGATTATGACAATTCGTATTGGAATCTTAGGCTATGGAAATCTGGCACGCGGTGTAGAGGCTGCCGTGCATAAAGCAGAAGACATGGAACTGGTTGCGGTATTTACACGCCGTGATCCTGCATCTGTTACCATCAAAACGGAAAACGTTCCGGTTGTGAATGTGAAAGATGTAGAAGATTGGAAAGATAAAATTGACGTATTGGTATTGGGTGGCGGAAGTGCTACCGATTTACCGGAAATGACTCCAAAATATGCAGCTATGTTTAACGTAGTTGACAGCTTTGATACTCACGCACGCATTAGTGAGCATTTTGCGAACGTGGATGCAGCTGCTAAAAAGTCAGGCAAGATTGGCATTATCTCCATCGGATGGGATCCGGGTATGTTCTCATTGATCCGTATGGTTTCCGATGCCGTATTACCTACAGGTGAACATTATACATTCTGGGGCCGTGGTGTTTCCCAGGGTCACTCTGATGCGATCCGCCGCATTGAAGGCGTTGTCGACGCAAGACAATATACAGTACCTGTTGAAGCTACGGTAGAAGAAGTAAGAAGCGGTTCCAACCCAACGTTAACAGCCCGTCAGCAGCATACACGTGAATGCTTCGTAGTGGCTGAAGAAGGCGCTGATTTAGCTCGAATTGAAAAAGAAATCAAGGAAATGCCTAACTACTTCTCTGATTATGATACAACCGTAACATTCATCTCTGAAGAAGAGTTAAAGGCTAATCATGCTGGTCTTCCTCACGGTGGATTCGTACTTCGTTCCGGAACAACCGGCTGGAATGATGAAAACAAGCACATCATCGAATACAGCTTAAAGTTAGATTCCAACCCTGAATTTACAGGGTCTGTAATCGCTGCCTACGCAAGAGCTGCTTATCGTTTGAACAAAGAAGGTCAGACAGGATGTAAGACCATCTTCGATATCGCTCCGGTATATATAAGCGAAAAGACACCGGAAGAAATCAGAGCACATCTGTTATAAAAGACAAGCCGAAACAACAAATGTTTCGGTTTTTTTATGCTCTATACTTATCGTCTTCTTAAAGATATCTAATTCAATTTAAATTAAAAATTAATTATCATGAATAGTTTGACGAAGTGAATGATTGGGTTTATTATGAACATGTTCATAAAAGGATTTACTATGCCGAAAAAGATAATAAATATACAAGAAAAAATAGTGCAGGCAGCGCGTTCTATTCTGTTCGAGAAGGGGTTAGAAGGCTTATCTTTACGCTCTGTGGCAGCCAAATGCGATATTGCGGTAGGTACCATATACAACTACTACAAGGATAAGGAAGCTTTAATGGCTGCTGTTATGTCTGAAGACTGGAAAAATGACCTGCGCCAAATGGTTCAAAAAACAGAAAGTGCCTTGAGTATTGAAGAAGGAATCACAGCCATATTTGAAACTCTGAGAGGCTTCTGTGACCAATATGAAGGTATATGGGCTTCCTATTCCGGAGGACCGGGTTTTATCCTGCATTTTCAAAGGGGACATTTACTGCTGTGTGAACAGATTGTAAATACGCTGCATGATTTATTTGCCCGCTTTTCCATGGAACTGAAAGAAAGCGGCTTTACATTATTGGCAGATACACTCATCAATGCTGCCATGATCGAGGATATAAACAGTACGGATGTACTTTTTTATATACAAGGATTTTTAAAGGAGAGAGAGCATGTCTAGTTTTAAAAATTTACGACCGGTAGATAACTTCTACCAATCATCGCTGTTTTTTCCAATGCCGGCGGTACTTGTTAGTACACTGACCGACGATGGCAAAACAACATGTGGGCCATATTCCCTGTTAGCTCCGTTTTATGTAGCAGGCAAGGAGTATTATGCCTTTATTCTGGAATGTCGTAATTCATCCAATACGGCACAGAATATTATCAAACATAAGAAATGTGTCATCAATTTCTTAGGGGATGATCGCAAGACATTCAAGGAAATGGTGCGTTTAGGATGGCCGGGTGATACCCCTGAAGAAAAGATGAAGGACTTCCGCTTCCATTTAGAAGATGGACTTAGAAAAGAAGAGGATCCTTCCGGAATTTATCCGCAGGTCATTACAGAAGCGCTTCAGGCTGTGGAATGTACCTGGGTGGATACCTTAGACAATGCCGAAGATACTAAGCCGCTAGAGCCGGGTAAAGATCATTACGAGCTTGAAAAATACCATGATTTTAATGGTATTACCACACCGTATGGTGCTCATTTTGTACTTCGCATTGATAAGATTTTGATGAAGGAAAAATACTGCAATGCGATTGTAAGAGGTGTGAAATCCTCCGACTTCCCGCATCTTCCGGTTGATTACGGTTATCGTGATTCCAAAAATTTCTGGTATCACAAACACAGACGTTTATTACCGGAGCTGCTGCCGCAAAGACAGACCACCGTGGATAGTGTACGCTATGCCGCAAACCGCCTGCAAACCGATGTACAGTTTACCGATGAAGCCCTTGCGATGTTGGTGAATGTACCGCGTATTTTCCTTCCGACCGCATTAAAAGGCTGTGTAAAATGGGCGGAAGAAAACAATGTGAAACTCATTGATGT
>CACYBS010000207.1 GCA_902772725.1 Erysipelothrix rhusiopathiae | reverse complement strand
CAGCAAACCCTGTATATCCAATTAGAATGGCGTTTTGCTATGGACCATTAGGGGAGCAGATAGAGTTCTTTTGTGAGAGATAGAATGAAAATAATAGAAGCTAGATCATTTGGTCTAGCTTCTATTTTTGTATCTTCAGCCGACTGGAGCGAAGATTAGAATTCCTCTTTATTATTCATTTGTACTTTCTTAATATATTAGCCTCATTTGGTTCTACTCCGGGGTCATCATTTGGCAAATATTTAATTATGTCTTGCGGCTGACAATTTAACGCAACACATAATCGGTCTAAATATTGAAAACTAAAGTTATGATGTTTTCGCATACGTGTTATTTCTGTCCTAGTAATAACTCCATCTTCAATCAATCGATACTTACTAATTCCATGTTCTTTTAGATATGAATCTAGTGGTTCAAAAGTAATCATATTAGTGCCTCCCCTTATTAATTTTTATTGAATAATTAGATTGTGGAAGAACTAATGTGAGAAATAAATTACCATATATGAAATATTATAGAATTATTTCACATGTGGTAATTATTGAATAAAAAATATGTCTCTAAAATGAAAATATCTTAAAAAGACGCGTCATTTATATTAGAAAAAGGAGGTATTTTTTATGGAAGAGAAACAGAAAACAAATGAAGTGCAAACTAGTAATCAAGTGAGGGGAAATGAAAAACAGAAAAACATTTCCAAGAAACCAAAAACTATGCTGCTAGGTGAAGAACAGGCAGCACCTTTACCATCATTTGCTGACCAGGTCTACAGTAAGATTAATGATGTTTTGGGGGGAGATTCTTTAAATCAGTTTTTATGTTTGACAATTCCTGGTCAAGCGCTTTCGGCAGAGGATTTTGCTTATGATTATAAGAATCATGCGCCTAAGGGTCCGACTATTGAAGCTAATGAATCTAGATTAGCCAATAAGCTATTTGACCCAGCGAAAATGGTTGGCGCTGATAATGGACTAACATTACCTTATCAGTATAGGAGTGCGCTAGATATGTTATCGCCAAAACTAAATGCAAAGGTTGCTGAAGCTAAGAATCAACTTAGAGAACTTTTGATGACTGAGTATCCTTATAAGTTTAGTGATGATGATAATGGAACTTATACTTTGCAGGAGGTCTTCTTTAGATTATATGATGAATGGGTCGAGGCCGAAACAGAATGGGCTAGGATTCAGAATGAAAAGCAAGAGGAACTCCGAAAGATATATCCGGGAGATACTATAGAATCTAATATTGCATTTAATGACGCATACCTTACTTGGTATGAAACAGAGGCTGAATCACATTTAAATGCTATAGATGAAAAAATGTCTAAAGTCATTTCAGTATTTACACCTAATGATATGAAGATATTAGAGGGTATTTTAGATGCTGGTTCTGGTGCTGAATTGGAAAATGCGAGGGATGTATTAAATAATACTCAAAAAATGACACCTACCGGAGGATATGTATATCCAGTAAAATTAAATCCTACAAATTGGTTTGAGTATTTGGATACTGTATTTACTCCTGTGGATATCCTAGATAACCCGGAAGTTTATATTGATAAAATCTCTAAATTATCGTCGAGAAGAGCATTTGTAGCTGCAAGAATTGAGGATTTGGGTAAAGAAATTCCGAATGATAAGGATATTGCGGCGGCTCAAGCTAAGATTGATGATGCCTATAATGAGTTGAGAGAGGCAAAAAAGGGTTTAGTAGCTTCATATGGTGAGGGTATTACCACAATTGTCGAAACAGCCTTAAATATGGCAGGTTATATAGCCGGTTTACCTGATGGAAAGACTGCAGTGATAGCCTTGCTTAACAGTGCCAGTTTTAAGGGAGATATTGAGAAGGCAGCAGAGGATATAATGAAATGTCTTGAAACAGGTACAGATGCTCAGCAACAATATGTTGCTGCTTCTCAAAATCTAGCTGATGCCATTGCAAATTCAGCTGAATTGAAAACGAAAGCTGAACTGAAGAAGTTGTTTAGTCCTTTAAATTATCAGTTGGATGAGATAGATAGTGAATTAGAGAGCTTAAATCTCAAAATTAAGTTATCTCAAGCTAAGTCAGATGGTTTGACTGAAGATGACAATCCAAAAAATACAATGATTCCTGAAGGTTTTTCTCAGATTTATATTGAGGCCGACTCTTCATCTGTTGATAAAGAGAGTTCTTCAGATAGTTATTCACAGGTATCAACATCGGGTATGAATTTTTGGTTCTGTGGTTATGAATCTGAAAGTAGTAAGGCTTCTTCTCACTTCTCTGATGCTACTAGTTCGGAAAGTTTTTCTATTCAAATCGGAATGAATGTAGCGAAAGTGGGTATTGAAAGAGATTGGTTTAATCCAGGAGTTTTTACTCTTACAAAGGATATGTTTAAGGTAAGCACAGAGCAGATATCTC
Organism: Erysipelothrix rhusiopathiae; assembly: GCA_902772725.1. Lineage (GTDB taxonomy): Bacteria > Bacillota_I > Bacilli_A > Erysipelotrichales > Erysipelotrichaceae > RUG11795. The sequence goes on along the minus strand of CACYBS010000207.1, from coordinate 1,336 downwards.
AATTCCCAGTACCACATTATGATGACAAGGGTGATAGAATTAATGATCTAGCTAAAGGAAATTATATTTTCCCATGTTACCCGACTGCAATGGTTGTGGCTAGAGATGTTTCTATAAAGTTAGAGGCTGAATCTGATTTTTCATCATCCTTTAGTGAACAAGTAGAAGAGCATGCGTCCACAGGTGGAGGATTCTTATTCTTTAGTGGTTCATCATCATCTAGTAGTTCAAGCTCAAGCTCAGGTGTTCATAGTTCTTGCGAGGGTAAAACTATTACTCTTAGATTTGATACACCTCAGATAATTGGCTACTACATGGAAATTACACCTCCAGATAAAAGTGTATATTTGGGTGAATTTGACAGTGAAGCTACCGAAGCAGGATATGTAAGTATAACCAGATTTGTTGAGGATTATATTCATATGCTTGAGGAAATGAAAAAGAAAAAGGCTCAAAGGGAACCTATAGTAGAGCCTGAAAATAATTTGGTATATCATTAATTGCGGAGAAAAATTATATTTGTGGGAGGTAAAAATATGTATAAGAAAACTCAAAAATATCATAATTCTTGTTACCCATGTGCGTTGCAGATTGCACTGGTTAATATTGGGAATCTTCCAGAGGATTATGGAGACAAGCTTGAGGATGATTTTAATGAGATGTTTTATGACTTAACAGGAAGAAATCTCGATGAAATGGCACCAAATGAGTACCAGATAGCAAGCATAATTTCAAGTCTTGGTCTTCCACTTGGAAGAGGAGTAATGCTGGGGCCAGAATTATTGCGTGGTAATGAACGTAGATGTGCTGATAGAATCAATCAGCTTATAGAACAAAATCCAAATGCAGCATTTGTAATTGGTGAAAATCATGCTTTTTCAATTTATAGATGCGAGGAAGAAGGTAAATGGTATTTAGTTGATCCACGTTATTTAGACCCTATAAGAGAGTTTACTTGTGAGGAAGTGAGGGTTCGTCCAAACGAAGAGACTCATATGCTTGAATTATATTATATTGATGATAGAGGACATGAGGTTCCTATATTTGGAGGTTGGTTCTTTATTATGGTTACACCAGATAATTAAAAGCAGCGATAATGGGCGAAAGAATAAGAGAGGTTCCTTTTTGGAACCTCTCTTTTAATAGAAAAGGTTTTTAATATTTTATTATTCTTCAGAAGTTGGTAAATAGACGAAATCCTTGCGAATGATTTGTAATCCCAATGTTTTATGTGCTTGTAATTCAAGAGTCTAAGTAGTATTATTATACCCAGAAATAACATTTGAAAAGGATGAATATTTGCGTTATGAGAAAAAATACTATTAGAAATTTATGT
>CACYBS010000206.1 GCA_902772725.1 Erysipelothrix rhusiopathiae | reverse complement strand
GGGATACCCAATTCAATCAAGTCCGCACCATTTGCCACAGCTTCCGCTACAACTTTAGCCGTTGTTTCTAAATCCGGGTCACCACACGTAATAAAGGCGATAAATGCCTTGCCATGATCAAAGGCTCTTTGAATATTACTCATGGATATCCTCCCCTCTGAAACGTGCTATAGCAGCACAATCCTTGTCTCCTCTGCCGGAAATCGTAATCACAATAATTTGATCTTTATTCATCTTAGGTGCTATTTTCAGTGCATAAGCCACGGCATGAGCAGATTCAATCGCAGGAATGATTCCCTCGGTTTTTGCCAGATATTCAAAGGCATCCACTGCTTCATCATCGGTAATCGCAACATAATCAGCTCTGCCGATATCGTGTAAATGCGCATGCTCAGGTCCGATACCCGGATAATCCAGCCCGGCAGATATCGAATATACCGGGGCAATCTGTCCGTATTCATCCTGACAGAAATACGATTTCATACCATGAAAGATACCTAATTTTCCTGTGGAAATGGTTGCAGCGGTCTCAAAAGTATCAATTCCTCTTCCTGCAGCTTCGCATCCGATCAATTGCACTTCTTTATCCTCAATAAAATGATAGAAACTTCCAATCGCATTGGAGCCGCCTCCCACACAGGCAATCACCGCATCGGGAAGTCTTCCTTCTTTTTCAAGCATCTGCTCCTTGATTTCTTTAGAGATCACTGCCTGAAAGTCACGAACGATGGTCGGAAAAGGATGCGGTCCCATAACCGATCCCAGACAATAATGGGTATCATGAATTCTCGTGGTCCACTCCCGCATACATTCAGAGACGGCATCTTTTAAGGTTGCCGTTCCTGTTTTAACAGGAATGACCTCTGCTCCTAATAGGCGCATACGATATACATTTAAGGCCTGGCGAATGGTATCTTCTTCACCCATAAATACCACGCATTCCATACCCATAAGTGCGGCAGCTGTGGCAGTGGCAACCCCATGCTGACCGGCTCCGGTTTCCGCAATCAGGCGGGTCTTGCCCATCTTTTTGGCAAGCAATGCCTGCCCTAATACATTATTGATCTTATGGGCGCCGGTATGGTTCAGATCCTCTCTTTTCAAATAGATCTTTGCCCCACCGAGATCTTCGGTCATCTTTTTGGCACAATACAGTCTTGATGGCCGTCCAGCATATTCATTAAACAGTTCGCTTAGTTCCCTGTTAAATTCCGGGTCTTCTTTATAATGGTTATATGCTGTTTCCAACTCAATCACCGCATTCATCAGCGTTTCCGGAATATATTGTCCGCCATGCATTCCAAATCTTCCCTTAGGATTTGTCATGTTTGTCTACCTCCCGACAAGCCTTCACAAAAGCTGTCATTTTTTCTTTATCTTTCAGACCGTCTGTTTCGATACCGGAACTGACATCCACTCCAAATGGATTTAACCGTTCAATTGCCTTTGAAACGTTATCCACAGTTAAGCCGCCGGCTAGAAAATAAGGTCTTTTTATATTTTGAATCAATTTCCAGTCAAATACTTCACCTGATCCTGCCCCACTATCTAAAAGCACATAATCTGCTTTGGATTCATTTAATTTATCGATATCTTCGATGCGAAAAGCCTGGATAATGGGTACGGGTATCTTGTCTTTCAAAGCTTGTATATAGCTGTTATCTTCACTTCCATGCAGCTGAACGACATCAATGATCCCTTTCTTTGTAAGGTGGATGATTTGATTGATATCTTCATCCACAAATACCCCTACTGCCTGAATATCCGCAGATAACAGTCTTTTTAATTCCATTGCCCGATCCGCTGAAACATAGCGTTTACTTTTAGTCGCAAACACAAAGCCGATATAATCCGGACGCAGCACATTCGCCGTTTCAATATCACATACCCGGCTAAGACCGCACAGTTTTATTTTTGTCATAGATTGCCTCTAAGTTCTTTCAACATTGCCTTTTTGTCCTTTGCCTTCATCAAGGTTTCCCCAATCAGCACGGCATCGGCACCGATATCGTACAACTGTTTCACATCATTGGCATTCTTAATTCCGCTTTCAGATACAAATAAAATATCCGAAGGAATGAGATTTCTGAGTTTTCTGCTGTTGTCGGTATCCACCGAAAAATCCTTTAAGTTGCGGTTATTGACACCGATCATTCTGGCTCCTGAGCGTATTGCCATTTCAATTTCATCCGCATCGTGTGCCTCTACAAGAGAAGACATTCCCATAGAATCTGCGATTTGGATGTATTCTTTCAATTTATCTTCTTTTAAGATGGAACAGATCAACAACACGCAGGATGCCCCAAGAAGCTTTGCCTGATAAATCATATATTCATCCACAATAAAGTCTTTTCTAAGACACGGAATCGATACATTTTCAGTGATTTCTTTTAAATACGTATCGCTTCCTAAAAACCATTTCGGCTCTGTTAATACCGAGATACAATCCGCACCGGCTGCTTCATATTCCTTTGCGATTTCAAGATATAGGAAATCGGATGCGATCAAACCTTTGGAAGGAGAAGCTTTTTTACATTCACAGATAAAGGAAATTCCCGGTTTTTTTAGAGCATTTTCAAACTCAAAGTTACCCTTAGGCATAGATAAAGCTTGTTCTTTTATTCGATCTAGAGATATTTCCCTTTTAGCTTTTGATACCCGTATACAGGCATAATCGGCAAGCTCATCTAAGATGGTCATGCCGTAATCACTCCGCGGTTACTCTGTTCAATTAACTTATTGAGCGTTTCCAAAGCTTTTCCGGAATCGATGATATCAGCAGCCATCATAATACCCTCTTCCATAGAAGAAACCTTATCACCGATATAAAGAGCAGCTCCGGCGTTCATCAATACCGCATCTCTTTTGGAACTTTTCTGACCGTTTAATATATCCAATGTGATCTGGGCATTTTCTTTCGGTGTGCCGCCTTTTAATTCTTCCTTGGAGCAGCGCTTGAAGTTGAAATCCTCCGGTGTGATCACAGAAGTTTTAAACCATCCATCACGAATTTCGCAGACGGTGGTTGGTGCACTCATCGAGATCTCATCTAATTTATCCTGACCGTATACAACCATGCCGCGTTTAATACCTAAGTTAATCAATACCTGGGCAAGCGGTTCTACCAAATAATCATCATATACACCTAATAACTGCATAGAAGGTTTTCCCGGATTTGTGAGAGGGCCCAGAATATTGAATACGGTTCTAAAACCTAATTCTTTACGGATTGAACCGACATATTTCATGGAAGTATGATATTTCTGAGCAAAGAAGAAACACATACCGACATCATTTAAAAGTTCAATACACTTTTCAGGACTCTGGTTAATATTTACACCTAATGCTTCTAAGCAGTCAGCCGTACCGCTTAAAGAAGAAGCAGCACGATTTCCGTGCTTGGCAACCTTCATACCGCTGGCTGCTGCCACAAGAGCAGATGTAGTAGAAATATTAAAGCTGCCCGCATTATCGCCGCCGGTTCCCACGATTTCAAAAAGATCCATTCCGGTATCTACCTGGGTCGCGTGTTCCCGCATCGCAGCTGCGCATCCGGCAATTTCATCGGTCGTTTCGGCTCTTGCGCTCTTTGTAGATAGAGCTGCCAGAAATGCTGCGTTCTGGGTCGTTGTGGTCTGTCCGTTCATTATTTCATTCATTACGGTATAGGCCTCATCATACGTTAAGTCTTCCTTGTTTACGATCTTTACAATAGCTTCTTTAATCATGTTCATATCCTCCCTTTCATGATTTAAGTGATCAATTTCTTTCAACTGCAGGTAAATAAAAAACGCCCTCGATAGAAAATAAATCTTCTATCAAGGACGAATATCATCAATCCGCGGTGCCACCTTGATTCACGAGTATTCTCGTGCTCTTAACAGGATACCATCATATCCCCGGCAAATGACGTCTGCCTTACGTCGCAGAATACTCAGTATATTCATACCTTTGACTGCGCCCTCAACGGTCCATTTGGCAGCTTGTTTCTTACCTGACTCTCACCATCACAGGCTCTCTGTAAAGGCATCATTGCCGTTATCTCCGTCTCATCGGTTTTAGATTAACCATATGATGTCATGACATATTAAATATGTCAATATGTTATAAATCTAAAATAATATGGTAACTAAAGTAAATTGGATCAATCTTTAAAGTTGAATAACTCCAGAGCAACAGAAACTATAAAAAGAGAAATACCACTGAATAAAAATGTATATCTTATTACCGTCCAATGACTATCATCCGGCAATAAGCGATTTAATACGATATTTAAAATAAACGCAATAATAATGATGGCTAAGAACACACAGCTGATCATTTTTAATACCTTGTTCAGTAATATTTCACTCTTTACATAAACCATCTAACAAAGAGTAGTCCGGCGTAGTATCCCTCTTTTCACAGATTATTATATGATTATGGTACTTGAAACAACAGGACAGAGACTGAGAGTTACATATTATAAGCCGTTTTATATAAAAAAACCGGACATTTGTCCGGTTGAATATGCAATGGTGCGGGCGACAGGACTCGAACCTGCACGCGTAAGCACTAGATCCTAAGTCTAGCGTGTCTGCCAATTTCACCACGCCCGCATG
>CACYBS010000205.1 GCA_902772725.1 Erysipelothrix rhusiopathiae | reverse complement strand
TTCTCCGATGCGGTAGGTCATTCCATGGTGGATTACTTAAAAGAATATGCCCAAACACAATATACCGATAACGAATTTGAAGCTAAAAGACGTCAATACGATTATGCCCGTCCATTTACTAAAGAATCTCTTTTATATCGGGAAATCTTTGAGAAATATTATCCGGGTCAGGCGGAAATGGTTGTTGATTTCTGGATGCCGAACAAAGAATGGGAAGGCTGCGATGTAGATGATCCATCGGCACGTGTACTATCCAACTACGGTCAAAGCGGAGAATAGAAATGAGTGAGAACATGACAAAATATATTTTTGTGACCGGAGGTGTCGTATCCGGCTTAGGAAAAGGAATCACGGCTGCCTCTTTAGGAAGACTTCTCAAGGCCAGAGGATTCAAGGTCGCCGCCCAGAAGCTGGACCCTTATATCAATGTGGATCCCGGAACGATGAGCCCTTATCAACATGGGGAAGTATATGTGACTGAAGACGGGGCGGAAACCGATTTAGACCTTGGCCATTATGAAAGATTTATTGATGAAGATTTAAATAAGTATTCCAACTTAACGACCGGCAAGGTGTATTGGAATGTTTTGAATAAAGAACGTCGCGGTGAGTATTTAGGATCTACGGTACAGGTGATTCCGCATATTACCAATGAGATCAAAGAGTTTATTTACCGTGTCGGCAAAAAGACATCCGCTGATGTGGTAATCACAGAGATCGGCGGAACTATAGGTGATATTGAATCCCAGCCTTTTTTGGAGGCAGTTCGACAGGTTTCTTTAGAAGTAGGCCAGTCAAACAGCTTATTTATTCATGTGACACTGGTTCCTTATTTACAGGGGTCCGGCGAACATAAATCGAAACCGACCCAGCACTCTGTCAGAGAACTTCAAAGTATGGGAATTCATCCGGATTTGATCGTACTACGCTGTAATGAGCCGCTGGAACCATCCATCTTTCAAAAGATTGCCTTGTTCTGCAATGTAAAGGAAGAATGTGTTATCGAAAACCGCACGCTTCCCAATCTTTATGAGGCACCGCTGATGTTGGAAAAAGCACATTTTTCCGAAGTGGTTTGTAAAAAACTGAAGCTACCGTTAAATGAGCCTAACTTAACCGAGTGGATGGCTATGGTAGACCGGGTGAATTCGATGAAAGATCACAGCGTGCAGATTGGCCTGGTAGGAAAGTATGTAGGGCTTCATGATGCATACTTATCGGTGGCAGAAGCACTTCGCCATGCCGGTTTTTATCATAAATATCATATTGATATAAAGTGGATTGATTCGGAACAAATCACTTCGGAAAATGTCGGAAATATATTGTCCGGATTGGATGGAATAATTGTTCCCGGCGGTTTTGGCAGCAGAGGTATTGAAGGTATGATCCAAACCGCAAAATATGCCAGAGAAAATAATATTCCTTATTTAGGCATCTGCTTAGGAATGCAGATTGCGGTGATTGAATTTGCGAGAAATGTGTCAGGAATTCCGGATGCCAATTCGGGAGAGTTCAATGAACAATGCCCAAACAAGGTCATCGATTTTATGCCGGGACAGAGTGATGACATCGATAAGGGTGGAACACTTCGCTTAGGTACCTATCCGTGTTTTATCCAAAAGAATACGATGATGGAACGTTGTTATGAAAGCTTGGAAATTAGTGAACGACACCGCCACCGTTATGAATTTAATAATGACTATAGAGATACATTAACCCGGAGTGGACTTACCATCAGTGGAATTTCTCCGGATAACCGATTGGTGGAAACAATTGAAATTTCAAATCATCCGTTCTTTGTCGGAGTCCAGTATCATCCGGAATTTAAAAGCCGTCCCAATCGATGCCATCCTCTATTTAAAGGGTTTATTGATGCAGCGATTCGCCGGTCAAAGAAAGGGTCATTATGAGTATTCATGATCATTGCGGGGTATTTGGTGTGATGGCAGATCATCCCATCGATGCGGCCGATCTTTGTTACTATGGGCTGTATGCTCTCCAACATAGAGGTCAGGAGAGCTGCGGCATTGTCGTGAATGACGATGGTGTATTTGTATCACATAAAGATTTGGGACTTGTCAGTGAGGTGTTTACTAAGGATGTATTGACATCGTATCCGCAGGGTCAAATAGCTGTTGGGCATACCCGTTACGGGACCACAGGAGCCACGAATCGAAACAATTGCCAGCCAATTGAGATCAACCATCAAAAAGGTAGGATGGCGATTGCTCATAACGGAAACCTTTCTAACGCATCAACACTTCGTTCCAAGTTAGAGTTGAACGGAGCGATATTTCATACATCCAGTGATACGGAAACAATTGCCTATATCATCACTAAGGAAAGACTTACAGCCCCCTCTATTGAAGAGGCTTTAAGCAGGGCAATGAATATTTTGGAAGGGGCGTACTCGCTGATATTGATGTCACCGCAGAAACTGATCTGTGCCAGAGACCCTCATGGATTTCGCCCACTGTGTTATGGCATCACAAAGGATGGAATTTATGTAGCCGCATCGGAAAGCTGTGCCTTAAGTGCAGTAGGTGCTACATTTATCCGCGATATTGAACCCGGAGAAATTGTCGTATTCACCAAAGAAGGAATTATATCCAGAAAAGAACACTGCCGTAAAAAGGAAAAAAAGCTGTGTGTATTTGAATATATTTATTTCGCCCGTCCCGATTCGATCATAGACGGGCAATCGGTGCATATGGCACGAATTCAAGCCGGCCGGATATTGGCAGGAAGCCATCCTAGAGAGGCAGATATTGTGATAGGTGTACCGGATTCCGGATTAGACGCGGCACTGGGTTATTGTGAGGCTTCCGGCATTCCTTATGGGATAGGTCTTATCAAGAACAAATATATTGGCAGAACCTTTATTGCGCCGGAAGACCGCTTTGATCAGGTGCGAATTAAATTGGCTGTGATAGAACCGGTTGTGAAAAATAAAGATGTTATCTTGATTGATGATTCTATTGTACGGGGAACCACCTGTAAGAGAATTGTTGCACTGCTTAAAGAAGCAGGAGCTAAAAAGATCCATATGCTGGTAACAGCGCCACCGTTTCTTTATCCGTGTTTCTATGGCACCGATATTGACTCCAAAGAAAATCTAATCGCATCCCATCATTCCATACAAGAAATCGCAAGGATGATCGGGGTTGATTCACTGGGCTATTTCCCGGTTGATCAATTAGATAAGCTGTCCGGAAATAAACATTACTGCAGTGCATGTTTTGATGGCTGTTATCCAACATCCATCCCAAAAGAAATACGAAAAAACCAATTTGAACAGAAAATATCCGAAAAGAGGTGATTGGGAATGATTCAATGTCCGAATCGAAAAATCATTCTGGAAGATGGGCAGGAATATTATGGGTATTCATTTGGTTCCAATACCGATAAAATCCTGGAGATTGTGTTTAACACATCGATGGTGGGCTATCAGGAAATTCTTTCCGATCCATCCTATACCAACCAGGCTGTGGTTATGACATACCCTTTGATTGGAAATTATGGCATGACAAAAGAAGATTATGAAACCGAAACTCCATCTATAGGCGCTTTGATTGTTCGTGAATATAACGATGAACCTTCTAATTTCCGCTCCGTTAATACTTTAGGAAATGTCATGGAACAATACGGAATCTGCGGTATCAGCGGTGTGGATACAAGAAAGCTAAACCGCACGATTCGTGATAACGGTTCACAAAAAGTGCTTTTGACAAATATAGATACATCTTTAGAAGAAGGGCTTCAAAAAATCAGAAAGTATACGATGCCAAAAGATGCAGTATCGCAGGTAAGCTGCCCTAATCCATGGCACGTACATGGAGATCATGAAAGGCATCATGTCGTGGCCATTGACTGCGGTATGAAACACAACATCGTCCGCTCATTAATTGGGCGGGGATGCTCTGTAACTGTAGTTCCATGGAATACTTCCTCAAGCTGTATCGAGTCTTATAACCCGGATGGAATCTTTATATCCAATGGACCAGGAGATCCAATGGATGTGTGTCAAACCATTGAAACAGTTCAAAATCTCATCGGAAAATATCCGATTTTCGGTATATGTCTGGGTCATCAAATCATTTCTTTAGCTTATGGGGCAAAGACATATAAATTGAAGTTTGGCCATCGCGGCGGTAATCATCCTGTGAAAAATATAATTACAGGAAAAATTGAAATTACCTCGCAAAATCATTCTTATGCCGTAGATGAAAATAGTCTTCATAATACACCTTTAACGGTTACGCATAGAAATATACTGGATGGTACGATCGAAGGCATTGCCTGTAAAAAAGATAGAGTGTTCAGTGTTCAATATCATCCGGAAAGTGCCCCCGGACCGAATGATAGTACATACCTGTTTGATGAGTTTATTCAGATGATGGAGGAACGCCATGCCGAAAAGAGATGATATCCATAAAATCCTTGTGATCGGATCCGGTCCGATTGTGATCGGACAGGCAGCTGAATTTGATTATGCAGGAACACAGGCATGCCTTGCCTTAAAAGAAGAAGGATATGAAGTAATCCTCTGTAACTCCAATCCGGCTACCATTATGACAGATACTTCGATGGCCGATAAGGTCTATATGGAACCACTTACCCTGGAGTATATCGCAAAGATTATCCGCTATGAAAGACCGGATGCGATTTTACCGGGAATCGGTGGGCAGACCGGACTGAATCTTGCGATGCAGTTAGAGAAAAAAGGAATATTGAAAGAATGCCGTGTAGAACTGTTAGGAACATGCAGCCGTTCCATTGAAATGGCTGAAGACAGGGAACTGTTTAAAGAATTATGTGCATATTTAAATGAGCCGGTACTTCCTTCCGATATCACATCATCCATTGAACACGGATTGAAGATTGCCGAAGAAATCGGATATCCGGTCGTTCTGCGGCCTGCCTTTACCTTAGGAGGAACAGGCGGGGGTTTTGCGAATAATGAAACGGAATGCGAAACAATCCTTAAGAACGCTTTGGAGTTATCACCGGTTCATCAGGTCCTGATTGAAAAAAGTGTCAAAGGATATAAAGAAATTGAATATGAAGTAATGCGGGATCGAAATGATACAGCTATTACCATTTGTAATATGGAAAATATGGATCCGGTAGGCATTCATACAGGGGATTCGATTGTGGTATGCCCTTCCCAAACGTTGACAAACAAGGAATATCACATGTTAAGAGACAGCGCCTTGAAAATTATTCGGGCATTGGAAATTGAAGGTGGATGTAATGTGCAGTTTGCGCTCGATCCTAATTCCTTTCAATACTATGTCATTGAAGTAAATCCCCGTGTTTCCAGATCATCTGCCTTAGCTTCTAAGGCCAGCGGGTATCCCATCGCAAGGGTCTCCGCCAAAATCGGAATCGGCATGCGGCTTGATGAAATTCAGCTTGCCAATACACCGGCAGCCTTTGAGCCGGCTTTAGATTATGTGGTATGTAAGCTTCCGCGCTTCCCGTTTGATAAGTTTGCGGATGCCAATAATACACTTTCTACACAGATGAAGGCAACAGGGGAGGTCATGAGTGTGGGCCGTTCTTTTGAAGAGGCTCTTTTAAAAGGCATCCGCTCCTTAGAAATAGGTACCTATCATATATTTTTAAGTAAATTTGAAAAGATAGGAATCCAAGATCTTTTGGATTACATCCAAAATGGTACCGATGATCGCATCTATGCGATCGCAAAACTTTTAAGGAAGTCTGTATCTGTTGATGAAATCGCCGAAATTACGCAGATTGACCGCTTTTTCTTATATAAAATCAAAAATATTGTGGATATGGAAAACGAATTAAAAACATATCCTATGGATTTATCGATATTACAAAAAGCTAAGAAAATGGGATTCTCCGACCGGGAAATCGCATATTTATGGCATAAAAAGGAAATTGAAATTTTTGAATTACGGAAAATTCACAATATTTTTCCTGTTTATAAGATGATTGATACCTGTGCTTCTGAATTTGAAAGCTATATTCCTTACTTTTATTCCACATATGAGAAAGAGAATGAATCCATCATCTCTGATAAGAAAAAAATAGTCGTTTTAGGTTCCGGGCCGATACGAATCGGTCAGGGAATTGAATTTGACTATTCTACAGTACATGCCGTGCAGACGATTCAAAAGGCGGGATATGAAGCCATTATTATCAACAATAATCCGGAAACGGTATCTACAGACTATACCTGTTCCGACAAGTTATATTTTGAACCTCTCTGTGTGGAGGATGTCATGAATATCATTCTTTTGGAGAAACCGGAAGGCGTTATTGCCACGCTGGGAGGACAGACAGCCATTAATCTTGCCAAACCGCTTCGCGATAGAAAAGTAAAGATCATAGGGACGGATTATGAAGCCATTGACAGGGCTGAAAACAGAGATTTGTTTGAAAAGCTGTTACTTACCCTGCAAATTCCACAGCCAACCGGCAGGGCTGTCACCAGTATGGAGGAAGGAATTGAAGCAGCGCGTGAGATAGGATATCCCGTTTTAGTGCGTCCAAGTTTTGTGTTAGGCGGCAGGGCAATGCAGATTGTCGCCAAGGAAGAATCCATGTGGGATTACCTTCAAAGCGCTGTAGAAGTAGATCATGATAAACCGGTGCTTGTCGATAAATATATTCGCGGCAAAGAAGTTGAAGTCGATGCCGTATGTGATGGAGTACGTGTATTTGTCGGCGGCATTATGGAACTGGTAGAAAGAACGGGTGTTCATTCCGGAGATTCCATCAGCGTTTATCCTTCATACAGCCTTTCTCCAAAAGTGAAGGAGACCATTTTGGATTATACGGAAAAACTGGGTCTTGGGATCGGAATCGTAGGGCTTTTCAATATTCAATTTATTGTCGATGCCTATGAAAATGTCTATGTCATAGAGGTCAATCCACGTTCCTCACGGACGGTACCTTTCTTATCCAAGGCATCGGGATACAGTCTTGCGGATATCGGTACGTTAGCTATTCTTGGGGTGTCATTAGAAAAACAGGGAATCTTTGAAAGATATCCGAAAGAAAAATCCCGTTACTATGTCAAGGTTCCGGCATTCTCCTTTTCCAAACTCAGAGGAATGGATGCCTATCTATCTCCGGAGATGAAATCAACAGGGGAAGCTATTGGGTATGATAACAAGCTGCATCGGGCTGCGTATAAAGCGATGATTGCCGCCGGCTTATCACTTCGGAATTACGGAACCGTTCTTGTCAGCGTAGCGGATGAGGACAAAATGGAAACCGTACCGCTAATCCGCCGGTTTTATAACATGGGTTTCAATATTGAGGCCACTACTCTGACAGGAGAAGTTTTAAAGGCAAATGGAATTCGAACCAGAATTCGTCATAAGCCAAGTGAAGGTAGTGAAGAAGTAGTGGATTCCATCAAAGCCGGATATGTAAGTTATGTCATCAACACAAGAGCAATTTTATCGGGTGTTCATTATGGGGATGGTACGGCCATAAGAAAAGCGGCCGCCCAAAACAACATCACAATGTTGACCAGTTTAGATACCGTACGGATGCTGCTGGATGTATTGGAAGAAGTTACTATGGGCGTTTCGACAATTGATGCCGTATGAAAGGAGAGTAATATGCACTTTACGAAAATGCACGGATTAGGAAATGACTATTTATATGTTTATGGGGAAGTTCCTGATAATATTGTTGAACTTTCTCAAAGATTATCGGACCGCCATTTTGGAGCCGGTTCGGATGGAATGATCTATATTTCTCCATCCCCAATTGCGGATTTTAAAATGCGTATTTTCAATGCGGATGGCTCTGAGGCAAAGATGTGTGGAAACGGAATTCGCTGCGTAGGCAAATATGTTTTCGATAAAGGTTATACAGATAAAAAACAATTAAAGATAGAAACTCTGTCCGGAATCAAAAAATTGGATATGACTTCCTGTCGGGGAAAAATCAAAAGCGTAGCGGTTGATATGGGAAAAGCGCAGGTTGAAGGAGATCTGAAATTAAAGGTAGATGGACAGAGCGTTGTCGGCACATCGGTATCGGTGGGCAATCCTCACTTTGTGGTCTTTGTGGAAGATATCGAAAAAGTACCGTTAGAAACACTCGGTCCTAAAATTGAAAAACACGGAGCATTTCCGGACGGGGTCAATGTGGAGTTTATTGAAGTTATATCCGATACAGAGCTTCGCATGCGCGTTTGGGAAAGAGGCAGCGGTATAACGCTTGCCTGTGGTACCGGAGCCTGTGCCAGCACGGCAGCAGCTTTGTCCAAAGGATATTGTTCATTCAATACATCCATATCGGTAGTGCTGGATGGCGGTACTCTGAAAATCACCATCGATGAAGATTTTAATGTCACAATGAGCGGACCGGCTAAGTCGGTTTATGAAGGAGAGGTTGATCTATGATAAAGCTAAATTCACATTATGCCGATTTAAAGGATTCCTATCTTTTTTACCACATTGCCCAAAAGACGAAAGCCTATGAAAATACCCATCCGGACACACATCTTTACCGTATGGGAATTGGGGATGTTTCTTTGCCTTTGTGCGATGCCGTAATTGAGTCGCTTCATGAAGCGGTAGAAGACCAGGCAGATCAATCCCGCTTTCATGGTTATATGCCGGAGTGCGGTGCCCCATTCCTTCGTGAAGCCATTGCTGCTTATTATCAAAAGCGCGGTGTTATGTTGGAACAGGATGAAGTGTTTGTATCCAGCGGAGCCAGTGATGAACTAGGCGATATTCTGGATTTATTCGATCGAAGCAGCACGGCTTTAGTTATAGAACCGGCTTATCCGGCTTATGTCGATGCCAATGTGATGGCAGGAAGAAAGATTATTCATCTTCCGGCAGGCATAGAAAATAACTTTTTACCACAGCCCGGCGATCAAGCTAAGGCAGATATTCTTTATATCTGTTCTCCCAATAACCCAACCGGTGCCGTATTTTCATCTAAGCAGTTAAAAGCCTGGGTCGATTTTGCGAATGAAAATGGATCGATCATTCTTTTTGATGCCGCATACGAAGCATTTATTGAAGATGAATCACTTCCTCACAGTATTTTTGAGATTGAAGGTGCCAAAACATGTGCGATTGAAATCTCGTCTCTTTCCAAAACAGCAGGTTTTACAGGAACACGGCTTGGTTATACAGTAATTCCTAAAACGCTTGAGCGTCAGGGAATGAATCTCAATGAAATGTGGGTGCGTAACCGTACCACAAAGACCAACGGTGTATCGTATATCATTCAAAAAGGAGGAGCTGCCATCTTTACAGATGAAGGACAGATACAGATTCATAAAAACATTGAAATTTATAAACAGAATGCCAAAGTATTGATGGAAGCTTTGGATCAACTGGGTATTTGGTATTGCGGCGGTAAAAATGCGCCGTATATCTGGATGAAATGTCCAAACGGTATGGGCAGCTGGGAATTCTTTGACTACCTTCTCAATGAAATTCAGGTGGTCGGAACTCCGGGAGAAGGCTTTGGTGCCTGTGGAGAAGGATTCTTCCGCATCTCAACATTCGGTGATCCAAAGGATACGAAAGAAGCTGCCAAAAGATTGGTGCGATTACTTGGATAAAAAAAGGGAGGGCTGTAACTAAACAGTCCTCCTTATGTGTTTAAAGCTGATTTACGATTCCTGTAAATACCGGCATACCGGTTTCATTATGCATGATCGCATATACAAAAGGTCTATCTAAGTTTACTTCTTTTCGATCAAAGAAGACAGGACCGGAACGTAATGCCGACATGGTTACAGCCGCAGCTCTTGTTCCTTCACGATTGACTTCAATTCTTGCCTTATGCACGATCGCATCTACACTTAACCGCAAGGTTGTCAAAGGATAGAAATTTGCATTGTCGGTAAAGATTTGATGGATACCGATACTTTCACAGAAAGATGTTAAATCTTCACCAAAGGAATAGGTAAATTCCGGCATTGTCACAAAGACCTGTTCTTCTTTTCGATTCACAAATAAGTCGGAGAATGATAAATCATCGAGCATCATCACCGATTCATCCTTTGGCAAAAGCGCCATAAAGGAATAGCCGATATCCTTATACGGCTTCACAAAGCCGGTAAAGAAGTCATCTTTAATATATTCGTTTTCGGTGGTATCAATCATATCCACCTGTGAAGTTGTACCATCTGAATTATGGAATGGGAATTCTTCAATATCGAATTCCGTATATGTTTGTGTCCATTCACCGACAAATGCGGTGGCATTGAGCATGCACAACAACATATTGGCCATTGTATCATCGGCAATTTTATCAATGAGTCCGTTGGTGTTTTTATTAGCCCAATTATTTACATCCGTTACGATATCTTCGGAGGTAAACACTTCTCCTTTTAATGACTGCCGCAGATGTTCCGGATACTCTTTTAAGATCGAATCTTCGATACTGTGTGAAACACAGATGGCATTACAGGATGTCAGGGCATTATTATTTGTGAGGGCATCTTGAAGCCAGCGCACCAGTTCCATTGCCTCATCAAAGGTAAGATTTCTTGTGAGAGCTTTAATAATTTCATCTCTGGTTTCGTCTTGAGTGGCATCGGCCGCAATGGCCATCAACATGTAAATGGAAAAAGGGGATACCACAATATTTTGATTTTCTTTTTCGGCATACAATTTCTTCAGCAGTTCATTGGTGATCTCATTATATTTTTTAGCTTGATAAAGTATGTTCATCATGCCACCTCCTTTATCTTGATTGTATCGACAGAAAGAACTTCTGTCATCTTTTTCCTTACGCAATGCGTTTAATGATTCGATATTTTTCAACAGGGAAGGAAAGCTCCGATTCTTTTTTCAGATTCAAATCTACAATTGTGACAATGGCTTCGCCTTCAAAGTTTTCAACGATGACCTTATCCCCGACAACCACATCAAACGGACAGATATAGTCATAGGCTCTTTGATCCCCATCAAAAGATGCCGAGGCAATCCAATATTCCATTTCCTGTTTCTCACAGATGAAGGTATATTCATCGCTGTGGATCGAGGCGATAAGCTCATTATTTAAGTAAAAGCGGAAACGATTACGTGGTGCATCCCAATCCCAGAAATCATATTTAAAATACATCACATCATCTTTTGTCCATAACTGCATCGTGTCTGAGGCAAAATAGGAAATCGCATGCGATCTCTGGCAGAAAGATCCTTCCGGAATGGTGATCATAACAGCCTGAGGTTTTTTAACGGATTGGGTAGCTAATCTGCCTGCAGTAAGTTTGAAGTTGTTATCTTCATCGATACTGATACTGAGGGCGCAGGGATAATTGTCTTCACACAGTTTTAAAAAATAATTGGGAAAAGGGGTCTTCACCGCTTTTTGATAAATTTTGTCTTCTTTGAAATATTCTCTGCTTCGATCAAGCGCGGCCGCAATTTGGTAGTGAATCGGAATATTTCCGAAAAAATCCGATTCTTTCGGAAACGTTTTGACAGCACATTGTGCCTGAAGATAGTACTCATACGCTTTCACCGCTTCTAGTTTGGTATCATCAAGACACATATTTCCTATACGCCATGCGACGCTCGCAAGGCAGCTTTTTTCATTGTTTAAGAATGCCTTTAAGGCAATTTGATAACTGTTTTTACAGAGCATCTTGGCCATGTCTTTATTTTGTGTGCATCCTTTTCCCTGATCAAGTAAATCGGCCAGCTTATACATACCTTCCGGATGGTTACTTACCGCTGCATTTGAGTAATATTGAAAGGCCTTCTGGTAGTCTCTTACATGTTTTTTATGCCCGTGACAATATAAATCTCCCATCAATATATGATAATCGGCATCCTTGATGTCGATGAATAATTCATCTTCTTTTTCTAAAAGCCGGTCAATAAATGTTTCTGCCAGTCTTTTTTTGTCCATTTCGGCTTGTTCTGCCACATTTTCTTCCCGAAACAACAATAAATACTCAAACATTTCCGAATCGGTAAAGCTCCATCTTGGGACTGGTTTCTTTTTTAATGCCAACAGCCGCTTAAAGCCTTCAAGAGGATCTTTATCCTTGAGAACTTGAGAAATATGAAGGCTGTTATCGTCAAATATGAACAAATTCCAGAATAAGTTAAGAAGGGCTTCATCCGTGATTTCTAAATTGGTAGAATCCATTAGAAATTGTTGAAATACCGGGGCTTTCCACTCTATTTTTTCGATCGAATCCAGATTAAATTCTTTGGATAATTCTGTCATGAAAGATAACCAGTTTGTCTGAAATTCATTCACAAAAGGATCTTTTTTCCAAATATTCCGAATCGATTTATAAATATCTTCGCCGGTATAGATATATGTGTCTGAGCACACGAATTCGATATCTTCCAAGACGTTGTCTTCGCCTATCAAATCTTCAAAGGTGATCTCATAGCGGGCAAGCTGGCGCATTTTATCATAGGATAAAAATATTTTATTTGACATGGAGATGTTCTCCTTTCTGTATTATTAATGACTATTGTATGTATCTGTACTTGAAGAAAGTATACCATATACCCATGAAATCCACCGAATTGGTAAAAGGGTTAGAAAGCTATCTTTTTGCGTTATATCGTAAAATCGATTATTATTTCATATGGAATAATTAAGTTTAAGAGGATATTGTTATGGAAAAACCATTGGATAGAGAAGTATTTGAGGAAAATGACTACGAAAAGCTGAAACAGGAAAGAGCATTTTTACAGTCATTGAATCGTGCCGGTATGAAAAATTTGATTTTGGAATCGGATAGTCCCATCTATGTGATCGGACATCGTTCGCCGGATACCGATACGGTATGTTCTGCGCTGGCTTATGCAGAATTATTAAGACAGTTAGGCTATGATGCCTCAGCCCGCATCACCATGCGCATCAATAACGAAACCAAATATGTATTAAAACAGGCGAAAGTAGAAGTGCCGGAAGAACTGCCGGACGCATCGGGTCTCAATATTGTCTTAGTGGATCACAGTGAATATCTGCAGGCTGCAGAAGGGATGAAAGATGCCCATATTGTCGGCGTAATCGACCATCATGGTGTGGGCTCCATCACCACCGGTTATCAATTGTTGTATGAGGCAAAGCCGATTGGATGTACATCGACAATCATCCTGATGGATTATCTTAACTGCGGTTTAGAAATCAATCAGACAACAGCCTTCTTAATGTTGTGTGCAATCTTATCCGATACTACCAACTTAACCGGATCTACCACAACCTAGGCTGACAAACAAGCCGTTGCCTACTTATCCGATATCGCCCAGGTCAAAGATGTGAATCCGCTGTTTGAAAAAATGTATGCACATTCTCTATCGTATACAGGAATGACGGACAGACAAATTCTGTTCTCCGATTATAAGGAATACGATGCCTCCGGTTATCCGCTTTGGGATTGGCTGTATCAATGCCAAAGATGAAGACAAAGCGATGGATCTTGCCAAACGCGTGCATGCCGTTTTACCAAGAGCAATCAAGGTAAGAGGAATCAACTATATGTATGCAGCGGTGCGTGTAGAAGGGGATGGTAAGAAGATTGATTTTATTGTTCCGGCGGATGAAAACTCCAAAATTGTCTTTGAAGAAACCTTCCCGGATTTTGAATTAGATGATGATGTTTATGTAATGCGAAAGAGCTTAGGAAGAAAGAGTAAATTTGTTCCGGGCTTAACAGAATATCTGGCAGCACGGCCACATGAATAAGACTCCTTTATGCAGGAGTCTTTTCTAATTCAAAATACGGATAACTGGTGGTTTTAAATCCACCTTTGGTGGTAAGTATTAATTCGTCATTTATATTTTCAATTGAAATTTCATTGGATAAAGATCCCTCGTTTGTACAGGCAAAGATCGATTTGACATCATCATCGATTGGTATTTCTACTGTCTGTCCGTTTTCAATGCGAACTCCCATTGTTTGCACCAACATTGGATGGATACGGGGAATCGGGAATCCTGTGATATTTGTATCGCATAAATCTTTTTCTAAATGATTCTGCTCCATGAATTCTTTTTTTGACAATCCGGATACGATGATCCAATAGGGCATCATGGCGGAGGCAAGTTTTTTCTTTCTTGTGACTTTTATTGTTCTCATGATTCATTCTTCCACTTCATAAAATGATATTCTAAAGGATCATCTTTAAAACCGACAGCTTTGTATAAAGAATATCCATCATCGGTAGATTTTAACTCAATCGTACATAGTTCCATCTTTTTGGCATCTTCTAACAGATCATTCATGACCTTGCGGGCATATCCTTTATGGCGGTATTCAGGCTTTGTATATACATTTAGAACAATTCCTGTTTTCCCGTTGATAAAAGAAGGACTCATCGGCTTTTCCACCAACAGTAAAAAGGCACAGGATACAATCTTTTTATCTTCTATTGTTGTATATACAAACAGATCTTGATTGAGATGTCTTTGAAAGTAATCCGGTAAGCCTGATTCAATGGATGAAACATCTTTTTCATCAAGATGTCCAAAATCTTCTTTTAAATATGCCAGCCGCAAGTTAACTAATTCGTTGATTAGATTTTTCATAATGATTCTCCTATTGGTTCAATGATCACATGGATCATATCGCCATCTTTTTTATTCAGCTTCTTTCGAATGGATTTTAGAACCCCAATCACATAACAGATGGACCCATCCTGATTTTTAACACCCATATTAACAATGCTGCCGGAATAGTCAATCCCATCAAATTTGGCATGAACTTTGATTCGTCCCTTTCCGAATTCCTTTCGTATATCCCAGGGAAAGATTACATAAGCTCCTCCGTTATCTGCATTTTCATAAAGAACGGTATCGTATTCATATTGTTTCATATTTCAAGTATATTACATATACCTGCTGCATTAGGATGTTTTTTATTGATTTTATAAAAGAAGGGGATACAATGAAATTAGTTATAACTAACCGATGGAGATGTGTATGAAAATATATCAATTTGGGAAAGAGAATCAGAAGATCTTTGTGATGTTTGAATGTACGGCTGAACCATGGTGGGTCTTTAAGGATTCCTGCAGCTTACTGGCAAAGGATTATCGTGTGCTTTTATTTATTGCCGATGGCCATGATGAATTGGGAACTACCTTTGTATCTTTAGAAAAAAATGTAAGGGATGCGGCCAATTGGCTGCGTAAACAGAATATCACCCTTATCGATGCCATGTATGGGGTATCCATGGGTGGAGCCAGCGTAATCCGCTTTCTTGCCACTGAGGATATTCCGGTTAAAAAGGCAATCATTGATGCCGGTATAACACCGTATCCGTATCCCAAACCAATCTGCCGTATGATCGCCATATGGGATTTTTTATCCATCAATCTAGTCACCAAAAATTATAAGATGATGAAAATTGCGGCACCGCCTCAAAGATGGACACCGAAAAATGAGGACCCGGAAGAGCACTATCAAAAAATATTTGAATTTGAAAAGAACCATTATTCACCGGCCACTATCTATAACGTATTTTGGACCACCAATAATTACGCTATGCCGGATCCCATGCCAATCATCGATACAAAGATAGAGTATTGGTATGGTGAAAAAGAAAAGCGGGCCAGAAAGAATGATATAAAGTATACCTGTAAGGTGTATCCGCAAACCGTTGTCAAAGAATTTAAAGGATTGGCACATGCGGAACTTGTTTTAATGCATCCG
>CACYBS010000204.1 GCA_902772725.1 Erysipelothrix rhusiopathiae | reverse complement strand
TTGCTGCTCATCTGGAACCAGAAATTCTCGTCGTCGATGAAGTCTTGGCCGTTGGTGATGCCGAATTCCAGAAGAAAGCCATAGGCAAGATGCAGGACGTTTCCAAAGGAGAAGGTCGAACGGTATTGTTTGTGAGTCATAATATGGTAGCTGTCAGAAATTTGTGTCAAAGAGGAATCGTTATGGATTGTGGAAGAATCATCTTTGATGGGACAGTAAATAATGCTATCGACCAATATCTTAAAGAGCCTCAGAACAATGGGGGTAAAATAATTGACCATATTACACAAAAAGTCTCATTCGTAGAAATCAAGGATATAATTTTTAATGGTTCTGATAACGACACAACAACCATTATTCAGAATCAAAAATATATTGACATATCCGTTTCAGGAAAAACAGATGTGACCATTTTTGCAGACATCGCATTTAGAATAAGTACCATCGATAATATTCCTGTTGCAACATTTGACAACGGCCATTTCCGTGGCGAGTCAATAAAAATTGAGCCAGGCGATTTTACAATTAACAGACGTATACAGTTACCACAATATTTATTCTGTGGAGAATACAAAGTAGGTATTACCTTGCACCAACCAGATGTTACCAGCTATTTCTGGGCCCCAGATTGTGTTTTGATGTCTATTGAAGGATCTTCTTCCATGCACGGGAAGATACTCAACTCAAAACAATCAGGCTTTATGGGGCTAGAGATTATGGAGCCGTAATTATTTCAATCATGAGGTATAATGCGTTTTATTCAATACTTTATGCAGCTGCCCTGTATTATCATTTGAAAACAGACAAACCGGCACGTCTCGCAAAGAAACTCTACAACAAATCAATAAACAAGGGTAGAAGCACTACCATTATCAGGACACACACCAATGGACAACATTTCTTATGCAACTTTGCGCATCAACTCCCATTTTATCAAAAAGAATTCCCTCTTTACGACAGACAACTATCCAAACTATGCTACCATCTACACAATAAGTTAAACAGATCCATCAATATCATTGATGTTGGCGCCAATGTCGGTGATACAGTATTAAATATTGGTCTGAAAGACGCTTTTTACATATGCATCGAAGGTAATGAAGCTTTTGCAAAACTAATTCAGTATAATCTCAAATATAGATACAACTACTCTATAGAGACATGCTACCTGACAGATAAGCCGGCAGAAAAAAATTATCGGCCAGAAACCACAAATGGAACAAATAGATTAGTGATCTCCGATAATAATTCATGTAATGGAGGTGTTTTTACACAAACATTGGACCAACTAATTGATGCAAAGTACAAAGATCATATCATTGACTTAGTAAAGATAGACACCGATGGGTTTGATTTCAAAGTTATTCGTGGAGCAATGCAATGTTTAAAACAATGGCGGCCACTATTATTCTTCGAATGGGACAAAGCCTATTGTGAAGAGCAGGAAGAAGATCCTCTTTCAATATTTCCAATACTCGATAACCTTGGTTACTCTGATTGTATCCTATTTGATAATTTCGGCAATCCATTGGGCTTCGTGCAAACAAGTGATATAACAAAACTCGGTAACTATATTGAGAAAACAATCGGTAATGGACTACCCTATTACTACGATGTATTAGCCGTAAACAAAGAGGGGGCCTTTAACGCTAGCCAGCTCTATAAACTATTTAGCAATAGCTGACACACCCATGCGTATCCTTTTCGACTATCAGGCATTTGAAATGCAGAGTTTCGGCGGAGTGTCTCGGTCATATGCGGAACTCATTTCTCATATGCAGGAAGACGGTGTTCCCTGCAAAGTCGGATTGAAAGAGAGTGATAATGCATATATAAAACTGCCTAATCTAAAACCCTTACATCATACCCACAACAAATTCTTTGGTGGTAAGAAATGGTTCAAAGGGCAAAGAACTCTGACACTAAAGATAATGCAAGCCACAGGGCATAAGAACGATTGCTTGAAGATTAACCAAGAGTATTGCATTAAACTATTAAAGCAACAGCAATTCGATGTTTTTGAGCCGACATTCTTCGACCCGTATTTCTTACCCTATCTGAACGGTAAACCATTCGTACTGACCGTGCATGATATGATACCGGAACTATTCCCCCAATACTTTCCCTCGGATGATTTTCAGATTGTAAACAAGAAACTTCTATGTCCTCTGGCGGCAGCCATACATGTACCTTCTCACAAAACGAAGGATGACCTAATCAAGATTCTCAATATTAATCCCGAGAAGATTTATGTCATTCCTCATGGCGCTTCTCAAATAACAATACCCGAAACAGAAGTTACAAGACCAATAGACAACCCCTATCTGCTTTTTGTAGGAGAGCGTAGAGGCTACAAGAATTACAATGCTCTTCTCCATGAAATGGCAATCCTCATTCAGTCTATACCTGAACTAAACCTCTTGTGCACAGGTCGCCAGTTTGATGAGGAAGAGAAGAAACTTATATCCGACCTTGGTCTGACCAACCATATAAGCCATTGTTTTGCTAATGACGACAACTTCTATTCTCTATACCATCATGCCGTTGCCTTTGTCTACCCATCAGCTTACGAAGGGTTTGGATTACCCATTTTAGAGGCTTTCTCCTGCGGCTGTCCTGTATTGCTCAACAACGCCAGCTGTTTTCCTGAGATTGGTGGGGATGCCGCAATCTACTTTGATATCGACCGTAGATGCGACCTTGCCGAGCACATAAAAGCATTCCTTCAAGAATCGGAACAAGACAAAGCCAACCTAATAACTCGCGGCCGGGAAAGAGCGAAACTCTTTTCATGGAAAGAAAGCGCAAGAAATCTAACAAAGGTCTATCAGACCATACTTGCATAGGTAATACTTCAGTACTAGCTCGTATCAACAAGCATATTGCTCCGACCCAAAAACCATACAATAACTATTGAAGCACCGTATTTCGACCATAATGAATGGTTGAAGGATGGTTAAACTATGGTTAAAGTATGGTTAAACAGGCGAAGGATGGGCGGGAG
>CACYBS010000203.1 GCA_902772725.1 Erysipelothrix rhusiopathiae | reverse complement strand
CCCCCCAAAATTGGCCTTATCCGATAGCAAGAGATGCGGAAGAGGTAAAAAACTGGCAGTCGCTCGTTGTTGAACTAAAACATGGAATGTATAGACCGTTCCATGCATGTACAGGTGGAGCTAACTTAGTCAGTCAAGAGCTAAAAGACTTACTTACTCAGTTTTGCAAAGACGACTCAAATTTAGAATTCTTTCCTATCAAAGCAACAAGTAAAGAGTATGGTGATAAAATATACTACATCATGCACTTTAAAATAATTTGTGACGTCATTGATAAGCAAAAGACAGTATACGTTGATGGAACAGATTCTGTTATTAAATTGAGACTAGATAGCAACAAAGTACAAGGCTTGAAAATATTCAATTCACGTCCTGCTGTGAACGCACACAAAAGGGACTCCTTTTGTGTATTGGAATAGTAACTATCAAAAGGCATATACATGAACATTCTGACAGCTTACTCATACTAAAACAGCATCTCAACACCAATAACATCAGACAAATTGCACATGACAAGATGGCGTTCACAACTCCAATCCAAAAAAATTCTTTAAGCTGGCACACCTTCGTCGGCGTGCCAGCAATAAGATCTTCATATATTCTTTTCTCGTCCATAACTTTGTAGGTTATTTGTTGAAATCAGAATAGTCTACTTTCTCACACTTGCCAGCATCGCGCCACGTTCCTTTATAGATGGTAGGCGGACGCGACTCTATGAGACGTTTCTTAACATTCTGTCCTTGTGCCCTACGAGCAGCACTTTGCTGTTTACGATATGACTCACGTGCTGGAGTGTCGAACTCAACAAACTTTTCATAGTCGTAAGTCCAAGAGTCACCCTCCGATAGTTTCATCACCCGCTTATAGATTGCCTCGCGGCTGGGGGCGTTAAAGCCTGTATTATTATAACGCATCATACTATTCAACGTAGGTCGATAAATTCCATGCCCATAGAGCCATCCACCTTCATATACTCCAAGACCTTCAACAGAATAACGAGAATCATTTAGGAAATGTTCCCATTTCACTTCTAATGGATTGCTGCGCCAGTCCACATTTGCGCCCTCACCATATTTAGCAAATAGATTATCCAGCCTTGTCTTTTCTTCATCATTAGGCGACATTCCTTCCATTCCATATTCAACATATTCGTCGAGTAAGAGGGCAACGCCATGTCCTCCCATTTCATGATTTAATACAGAATTTACACCCTCAAACATCCATGCCGCGAAGGAGCCGTCCTCTTGAAACATGAAGGTCACGCTACGTCCTGCTATAGCATTTTCTTTGCAGATGACTCCTACCATTAGTCTGTCATCTCTGTCTCCCACGGCTTTCTGGGCATATTCAAAGGCTTTCTCAACACTACCTCCTATTGCCAATGTTGTACCCGTGTCATAAACACCATTTGGAGAAACGCATTTAACCGCATAAATGTTGAAACGATCTCTTAAGGAATTATAGGGTTCTTCACTAAAAAACTGTTCCATAGCATTGTACATAGTCTGTTCGTACAGCCCATTTTCTTCCATGTCTAAATCAACAAATCCTTCTCCAAGAAAAACTATATCAATACCACTACCGACACTGGCCTTTTGAAGACATAACACCTCTCCGTCTTTAGAATAATCTGTAGAGGTATAATAATTTGAGTAATAAGTATCATGTATATCAGGTTCTCCAAGATTCTCATGAAGAAATTCGCTAATATCTTCTAACGGCCAGTCCTTGTTGCAATTATCCCCTGCCCAAACTTGTAAGAGATTTCCATTTTTGTCTATAAGATAAACTGTACCAACTAATGATAAATTTATATTATCAAAGCCACTATTATCATCTGCCCAAATAATTTCTTTTGGCATGCCCTGTGCCAATTTTTCCTTGACGTATTCAATACCAGACTCTCCAGAATAACCCTCCACGGTGCTAACACACGCTATCATCCCTAAGCCTTTTTTATAGTAATCAAGGAATAAATTGATTCGTTTGTCGCTGATACCTTCCCAAAATACACCTAAAATTTCATCATTTACCCCTGCCTCAAAAACTAAAGTGTATTCATTCTTAGCTAAAATTTCCTTGAGACTTCCTTTTGATTTATCAAGTAAATAGGTAAATTGACTATCACCTGTTTGAAGATTGTAGTCATTCCAATTAAACATACCGTATTTGGGAGCATAATTAAATTGAAGTATATTATACCAACCCACTTTGTCCCAGGATGGATGTGACTTAATCTCTTTTGGAATTGTGCCGTAAATATGGTTTAGGGCAATATCGAATCCCCATGTGAAATCCTCTATATCTGCATACTCATTCTTAACTATTGTACTTTCCGTTGGTAAGAGAATACTCGTTTCTGGGGGAAGTTCCCCTTTTAGATTGTTTTCATTAAGCCTGATTTTTAAAATATAATTGCCAATAATAGAGTCCTGGCCCCATGGATCGTTATTAATACCATGCCATTGGTTTATAGGCTTGTCACTGAACCAATTGGTGCTATTGTCCCAAGAGTTTCCCTGAGTTGCATCATACAATTTTCTCAATACATTTTTTTGCTCGTCAAAAGATGGTGCAGAAGATTCTGGCTGCACTATATAGATTTTGTATTTTAGTCCATTAAGAAATACAGAAAAGACGTCTTTTCTGCCACTGCTGCTTGAATTTGCATCCACCTGCAATTTTACCGTGAGATTCCCATCTTTTACCTCGTCTGGTAAACGATGCATATAGTCTGGCAATCCTTCAAATGTAACTTCAACATCAGAATTTCCGATGATGGGTACTTCTATAATATCCCCTGCAGGTTGGCAAGCCAAAATACGGCGAATAGATCTCGACCTGTTACCGAAAAAAGCAGGATGGAAAAAAAGCTTTGTGTCATAATCAATAGCAAATCCAAAACCACCTAGATCCGTATTCGTTATATTTAACCAAAATTGTCCTTCTTCGTTCTTTTGAAAACT
Organism: Erysipelothrix rhusiopathiae; assembly: GCA_902772725.1. Lineage (GTDB taxonomy): Bacteria > Bacillota_I > Bacilli_A > Erysipelotrichales > Erysipelotrichaceae > RUG11795. The sequence goes on along the minus strand of CACYBS010000203.1, from coordinate 701 downwards.
GCCATAGCCTTCTGTGTCATTATGCCATTCATTACCCCAACTTTGGCTTACAAGGAAACTTTGTGCATAAATGCAACTACAACTTATTATAGCTGCGATGAATAATAATATTTTTTTCATTTTATGATCTTGCTTAATTTCTGTTGATTTTCATTTATATGTAGTGGAATAGTTAAAGGAGATAGTTTCTAATTGTTCGTAACTATAATTGTGCCATGTATCATCCACATAAAATTGGAAATAGTCTGAACCAAACTGAACCTTTGTGCCTTCTAACCTAAATTGTTTTTCTGTTCCATCATTGAGTTTTACAATCATCATGTTCGGATAAGAATATTTGGTAGAAATCACCTTGACGGTCTGTCTAACATTAAGACTTTCATTGTACAAAACAATTTCAGCTTCTCTATCTTCTGTCCTACTATAATTCATATCATACTCAAAAGTGAATACCAATGAATTATTCATCGTTTCACTTTTTACTAATCTGATCCACTCGCCATTAATGGCATACCATGAAAAATCTGCCAATACTTCACTGACATTACTGCTTAATGTAACCGTAAACTGACGAGGGTCTTGGTTATTAGTAACCGTTATTTCTTTGGGTGAAACTTCAAAAAGCGGTTTCCCACCTAAAGATACAACTTTAACCGTATCGGCAAGATTATATTGTTCATTCTTGAAAATGGCCAAAGCCT
>CACYBS010000202.1 GCA_902772725.1 Erysipelothrix rhusiopathiae | reverse complement strand
TTTTTCCCATGGCAATAAACAAAAAAGCACCCAAGAGGGTGCCCAGGCGCTGTCAAGCTCCTGTCCACTCCTTGGGTACCAGTTTAGATAGAGCTTTTTTTCAGCTTAGAAATTTATATCGCAGGAAATGCTTCAATACAGTAATATGATTGTATAAGAAGGAGAATATGTTATATGAATTTAATTCCCCGCTCTACACCTGTTCAGGAAGGAATCAATCCTGAATATATTATTAATTTTCTCAATGAATGTGAGAAATCTAATATAGAAATTCACAGTTTTCTTTTGGCAAGGCACAACAAAATAGTCTTTGAAGCACACAATGCCCCTTATGATGGAGATAATCCCTATATAGTGCACTCCTTTACCAAGATTTTAACGAATACAGCCGTTGATCTAACATATACCGATGGACTTTTAAAATTAGATGATCCGATCCATATGTATTTTCCGGAACTGGATGGAACCGAAATAGATAATGAATATTACAGAGCCTGTACGATTCGAGATCTTATCACAATGCGAAGCGGACAAAAAAGATCCTCCTGGAACGATTGAGTGGGAATAAAAGCGTGTTAAAGGGGTAAAAAATAGCAATATACAAAAATATACCCCCTTAACTTGAAAAATAAAGACACCTTGCTATATAGTGATTCAGATTCTCTTAACCGGTGAAATGGCAGAGCATTATGATATCTTCTATCAACCGCATGTATCTAATATTGGCTGGATTGGCTGGGCGAAAAATGGAGAGAGCGCCGGAACCTTAGGGTATGGATATGGTATTGAAGCGTTGAATATTTGCTTGATGGAAAAGGCCATAGCAGGACCTTCTTCATCGATAGAACCTCTAATACGAAATCATCTGAGCCTGCAGGCTCACAGCACAAATGTAGGCTGGCAGGACCCTGTTGGTGAAAAGGAAACTGCCGGAACGGAAAGAGGCTTCGCGATTGAAGCATTCTTATTGAGTATGGCTGATACCGGACATAGCGGTGGATTGGAATATCGATCGCATATCTCAGATATCGGATGGGAAGTTTGGAAAGGTGATTCTGAAATTTCCGGAACTATCGGGGAAACTCGTCAGGTGCAGGCAATACAGATGCACTTGGTTGGGGACATCGCAAATTACTATGACATTATCTATCGAACCTATGGATTTGAAATTGGCTGGATGAATTGGGCATTCAATGGAATCACTTCCGGATCTGAAGGTTTGAACATTCCTATCCAGGCAATACAGGTTCGCCTGTTGAATAAGAATATTCCGATAGGGGATGACAATACCGTCACAAGTCTTTATGGATATACTGGATATCAAAACGGAACAGTCGTGACCGGATGGCAGAGAATGGGCTCAGGAGATTATTATTTTGATTCAGCAGGTACCATGGTTACAAGTCAAATTGTGAATGGAAGATATCTGGGATCCAGCGGAAGAGCTGTTGATTATTATGGATTATCTGACAATTTGAAAGGCTATTTATCTGAAGCTGCTTATGTGGGAGAAGATTGGGCTGTATCCATTTTATTCAAAGATCAAATTCTGGATATTTACAGTCATCAGATGCAGTCGGCAAGCGTGATGAAACTGTTTGTGATGGGAACCATTTACGATAATTATGTAGAGATGATTCAATTGTATGGCCAGGATGTTGTGGATGCCAATTTACATGCCATGATCACTGTCAGTGATAATGACGCCTGGGTGACATTAAGAACATTCTTAGGATATGGGGATGAAGAAGCCGGATGTCAGCGTATTAATGCCTGGGCAGCGACGCAGGGATATAATGATACATACAATTCATCGGGAGCCTATCAAAACTTTACATCAACATATGACAGCGCAAAGATCATCTATGATATGTACAATCACCGTTTCTCGTATTCCGAAGCTATGTTGTCCTTACTGCAGCAGCAGACAAGAACCTGGAAGATTCCTGCAGGAATTCCGGCGGGAGTTCCTACCGGTAATAAAACCGGGGAATTGGAAAATTGTGAAAACGATGCCGCAATTGTCTGGGCACCGTATGGAACATTTACGTTAAGTGTTATGTCATATAACTTACAGAGTACTGAAAACGCTCAGGCGATGATACGACAAGTCGCAAGTGCTGTATATGATTATTTAGCACAGTTTTAGATAGAATTTAGAATCAAATGAAAAGATACAGAGGCTGTTATCCAATCATAGAGTTGGACAACAGCCTCTTTTTTGGAACAAGCCGTTCTTATTTGATGCATGAATCTTAATACAATGTTAATGAGGAAGATATCATGCAAAAAAAGAGAATAATGAAATGGTTAGGAATCTGTGCCGGAATCATGGTATGTGGCTTAACACAGCAGGTTATATTTGCCGATGAAAATGAAGAAACGATTATAGAAGGAGAAACAATTGTAGAAGAAGAAAGCGTACAAAATGCAGAAATGGAGGCAAGTGATCCTTCGGTAGAATATTGTTCCCATGTTGCCACCATTGGATGGCAATTACCGGTATCAGATGGTCAAGTGAGTGGAACGACAGGGCAGGGTCTTGCGATGGAGGCTATAGAAATTGAACTGTCGGACAGTTCGATAGAAGGGGGTATCGAATACAGTGTTTTAATATCGGACGAAGGATGGCAGGCTCCTGTGAGTGGTGGAGAAATGGCAGGAACCACAGGAGAAGGTCGGCCTTTAGAAGCTGTTCAAATTTGGTTAAACGGTCAAATCAATGAATATTACGATATCTATTATCAACCTCATGTAGCGAATGTAGGCTGGCTGGGATGGGCGAAAAACGGTCAAAAAGCAGGAAGTCAAGGTTATGGTTACAGCCTTGAAGCATTGAAAATCAAGTTGTTGGAAAAAGGACAGCAGATTGAAAATGAAAAAGAAGCCTTTTTGGTGGATCAGCTTCAGGTACAGGCACATGTATCTAATATCGGATGGATGGAGCCTGTAAAAGAAAATGAAATGGCGGGAACCACCGGACGCAGTCAATCCATAGAAGCTATCAAAGTCAATTTAAATGACCCTGTTTATTCCGGGGATGTAAAGTACAGTGCCTATGTATCCGGCATCGGATGGCAGTCACCGGTATCCCATGGAGACATGGCAGGAACGGTTGGAAAGGCAAAACCCATCGAAGCTGTACAAATCGCATTAACCGGTGAGATGGCCAACCAATACGACATCTACTATCAAACACACGTTTCGAATATTGGATGGTTAGCCTGGGCCAAAAACGGTGAAGCTGCAGGTACGATAGAATACGGCAGTAAATTGGAAGCACTTTATATCCAGTTGGTGGAAAAAGGAAAAAAGGGTCCAACTTCTTCCCTTGATCCGTTGTATTATCATCGTTTGACAGGGCAGGCACATGTATCCAATATCGGATGGATGGAAGCGGTAAAAGAAAATGAAATGTTGGGAACCACCGGGCAGGGCTTAGCTATGGAAGCCTTCCGATTGAATGTTAATAATCTTGTATATTCGGGGAATATTCAATATACGGCCTATGTATCCGGTCTTGGATGGCAGTCACTGGTATCAGGCGGGAAGATGGCAGGAACGGTTGGTAAGGCAAAACCTATTGAAGCTATACAAATCGCATTAACCGGTGAGATGGCCAATCACTACGATATCTATTATCAAACGCACGTATCCAGTAGAGGGTGGCTTGGCTGGGCTAAAAATGGAGAAGCAGCCGGTACCATTGGATATGGTTGTAATTTGGAAGCATTTCTTGTTCAATTGGTCGAAAAAGGAAGACAGGGACCAACATCACCGATTGAGCCATTATACCAAAATTGTCTGGCGCTGCAGGCTCATATCTCTAATGTCGGATGGAAAGATCCTGTTCGTGAAGGGGAAGTTGCCGGAACGGAAAGAGGATTTTCTATCGAAGCTTTCCGCCTGGGTTTGAAGGAAACCGGATATAGCGGTGGGTTAGCATATCGCTCTCATATCGCAGATATCGGATGGGAAGATTGGAAAGGGAATTCAGATATTTCAGGAACCACCGGACAGTCTCGTGCTATGCAGGCTATACAAATTCATCTAAATGGGGAAATATCCAATCACTATGATATTATCTATCGAACATATGTATTTGGCATAGGCTGGATGCGATGGGCAATAAACGGTTCAACGTCCGGAACAGAAGGATTAAATATCCCAATTCAGGCACTGCAGGTTCGCTTATTAAAAAAACATAGCGGCATAGAGGATGCCAACAGTGTCACAAATCTTTATGGAAGCACAGGTTATCAAAACGGTAATGTTTTGACCGGATGGCAGGAAATGGGCTATGGAGACTATTATTTTGATTCAGCGGGCACGATGGTTACGGGTCAAATAGTGGATGGCAGATATCTGGGATCCAGTGGAAAAGTAGTAGATTTCTATGAATTATCCAACAATTTGAAAAGCTATCTATATGGAGCAGCCTATGATGGTGAAGATTGGGCTGTATCTATTATATTTAAAGATGAAATCTTGGATATTTACAGTCATCAGATGCAGTCGGCAAGCGTCATGAAATTATTTGTGATGGGAACAATTTATGATAATTATGCAGAGATGATTCAGTTGTATGGACAGGATGTTGTGGATGCTAATTTATATTCCATGATTACTGTCAGTGATAATGATGCCTGGAAGCGGTTAAGAGCATTCTTAGGATATGGGGATGAAGAGGCCGGATGCCGTCGTATTAATAATTGGGCAGTTACACAGGGATATTATGATACGTATAATTCATCGGCAGCATATCAAAACTATACTTCAACCCATGACAGCGCAAAGATCATCTATGATATGTACAATCATCGCTTTTCGTATTCCGAAGCTATGTTGTCCTTGCTGCGTCAACAGACAAGAACTTGGAAAATACCTGCAGGAATTCCATCCGGTGTTCCTACCGGAAATAAAACCGGGGAACTGGAAAATTGTGAAAATGATGCAGCTATTGTCTGGGCACCATATGGACCGTTTATGTTAAGTGTTATGTCCTATAATGTACAATATACAGGCTATGCTCAGGCAATGATTCGACAAATTGCGAGCGCTGTATATGACTATTTAGCCCAGTTTTAAAAAGAATTTTGTAGCACAATAAAGGCATAGATTGAAAGATAATCTATGCCTTTAAAATTTGTTTGCAGTGTTGATTCAACAATTGTTGAATTTCTTTAAATGGGTTATACCATTTTCATCTTTCAACATCACAACATTCTGTCATGAAAAGGATAATCATATTTCCTGAAAGCTCTTTAGCCATTGACTGTAGAGATTACGGTAATACATTCTGGATACCGGCAGCTTAATATCTTCTGTTAAAAACACATCCTGTTTTGAAATATTTTCAATATAGGCACAATTAACCAATATGGATTTATAAGCCCTGGCAAAACCATACGGTATCAGTTTCTCTTCCCAATACTTTAAGGGATATTTTGTTTTAAATTTGTGATTGTTTTTTAATACCAGAACAGAGTGCTTATCAACAAAGTCTACATATAAAATGCTTTTGATCATGATTTTAGATGGACAGATGGATTCATCATAGAACCCGGCTTCTTCTTTAAAATAGCGCTCTATTAACCCTTTCATATCAATTTCTAATTGTTTTTGATCGATAGGTTTTAATATATACCTGTCGGCATCGATACGATATCCATCTACCAAGTATTCTTTATAGGCAGATGTAATGATAATATGTATATTTCTGTTTAATTCTTTTATCTTTTTTCCAACTTCAATTCCATTTTTTGCCTGATTCAATTCAATTTCAAGGAATACAAAATCATAATTAAAGGGATGGTCTAGGAGGTCATTAGAATCTGCTGTAATTTTCATAGAGTAATCTATTGCCTGCTTGTTGAAATAGGTTTTGACTCTTTCATCAGTATCTAATGCATCCTTTTTATTACCGTCAATAATCAAACAACGTATCATAATGCAACCTCAACGAATCATTATATAAAATATATAACAATACTCTATCATATCGAATAAATGAGGACAAGCAGGTGGGATTAAGTAGTGAAAAATCAGCCTATGAGGTTTTATATGTAATGTTAAAACAAAATTGTGTCATTTTAATGCATTATTCCAAATGGTACAAATTAAGAATAAGCAGTTTATTTGAATCGACATTCGGCGTTATAATGAAAGTAGAAAAGAGGCGTGTACAATGAAAAAATTATTAATTTTGACACTTGGACTCGGTTTGATTCTTGCAGGATGCTCCAAAGCACAGACAAGCGAAACAGCAGATGCCCAGGCAAAAACAGAAACGAAGGAAGAGAAAAAAGAAGAAAAGAAAGAAGAGAAAAAAGAAGAGCCTGCTGAAACATCAAGTGAAGAAGAAACAGCTGTGGAACCGGAAGAAACGGTGATTACAGTTGAAGATGTAATTCAAAATCCGGAAGCCTATGTGAATACGTATGTACATATTCGAGGAAATTTCCCACAGGCTCCAAGTGGAGTAGATGAAGATGGAAATATGATTATTTTCTTGGCCGGGGCCAACGATCTTACCCAGCATATTCGCATTGTTAACTTTGTTCCTGGGGATGGTGCCTGCCTGGTAGAGGCAACCGGAACAATCGTTTATTTAGACAACGGAGATTTGGCAATATCCATGGACGGATATACATTACTATAATAGGGAATGATGAGCTGTAACGAATCATAACGTTATCAGCTCTTTTTTAATCATAGACCATAAAAAAATACCCAAATCATTGGGTATTTATTGATTTACAGGTAAAATCTTATAACTATGCATGGAATATGCAGAATCCTTGAAAGCTGCTTGGAAGGCCTTTTCGTCCACCATCTCTTTAGAAAGAACATCAGCCTCATTTTTTCCAAGGTTCACTTTACCCCAGACACCCGGCATTCCGTTTAAAATGTTTTCCACATTTTTAGCACAGTTAGAGCATTTCATATTTTCAATCTGTAATGAATAATGATATGGATAATGCGAAGGGTCGGTATCTTCTACTTTTTTTACCGATACAGCTTCAGCTGTACCGCAGCAGGAATTCTTAGCCCTTCCACGGAATTTTAGTATCGTTTGCCAAAGGGCATAAGCGATCAATAATAGACCTGCTCCAATAATGATTTTATCCATGATTTACTCCTTTCTAAATTCAACAAAAGAGGCGGTGACCGCCTCTTTTACTGCATCTATTTAGTGGTTCTTTTAGGACTGCCGTATTTAGTGCATTGATCCGCAAAGGGACAGCCGATGCATTTGACACCCTTTTTTTTCTCACGGATCGTATAGGCAGCCGATAAAGAAACGATGAGTACCAGAACTAGTATCGCAATAATTGTAACTGCGTTCATAGCACCACCTCCTTAAAGTAATAGGTTATTGCTGCTGAGTGGCTAATTTTTGATGGAGATTGTATTGTTCATCAAAGTGTGATCTTACTTTCTTAGCAATCAATACAACGGCGGCAACCATCGCAAGTACCGCAATTAAGCCTGGAATAAATCCGGTTCCAAAGTGTCCTTCTGTGAAAAGTGTACCGAACTGATAAATCAAGAAGGCAACAGTATAACCGGTTCCCATCTGAAGTCCGATTGCTCCCCAGAGCCATCCTCTACTCTTCATTTCTGAGTTCATAGCACCGATAGCCGCAAAACATGGCGGAGTATATAAGTTAAAGAATAAGTAGGCAAGAGCTGCAACAGAAGTTAATCCCATTGTCATTGCGACTGTATTTGCACCGCCTGTTAAGGCAAGTTCTTCTACATCGATAAACTTAGTTAAGCCATAAACAACAGCTAATGTACCTACAACGTTTTCCTTTGCGATGAAGCCGGTAATGGCTGCAGCTGCAAGCTGCCAAGCACCAAATCCTAATGGAATTAACAGAACCGCAAACGGGCTTGCGATAGAGGCAAGGATAGAAGTGTTTTCCATTCCTTCTTCAACAACCTGGAACTGCCAGTTAAATGTCTGCATAACCTGAACAACCGTATTACAGATCAAGATGATGGTAGCTGCTTTCACGATGTATGCACGGGCACGTTCCATCATGGACTTGAACGCAAACTTTAAGCTTGGAGCTTTAAACTTCGGAAGTTCGATGATAAAGAAGGATTTTCTGTATTTATAACCTGTGATGTACTTAATCAATAAAGCACCAAGGAAAATCAAAACCAATCCAAAGAAATAACTGAGTGTGCTGACCCAGCCGGCACCATTGAAGAATGCCCCGGCAAATAATGCGATAACCGGAATCTTAGCACCGCAAGGGATGAAGGTAGCTAACATAGAAGTAGCTCTTCTTTCTCTTTCATCACGAATTGTACGACATGCCATGATAGCCGGAATACCACATCCTGTTCCGATAACTACAGGGATAACTGATTTACCGGAAAGACCAACTCGTTTGAAGATTGGATCCATTACTGCACTAACACGTGCCATATAACCGCAATCCTCAAGTAAGGCAATCAAGAAATACATAACCATTACAAGTGGCAAGAAGCCGACAACGGCACCAACACCACCAACGATACCATCAGCAAGTAATGCAGATAGAATAGGTGGGCTGTTTTCCAGTGTACCGGCAACCCATTCCTGGAACTGTTCAATATAACCAACTAACCAGTCAGCTACTAACGGTCCAAGCCATGCCTGGGATACCCAGAACACAAACCACATAACTAATCCAAAGATAAAGATACCGGCAATCGGATTTAAGAGGATCTTATCCAAAGCATCCTGCTTATTTACATCTGTAGATTGAACGGTTCTTGTTTCAACTTGTTTAACAATGCCGTTTACGAAGTCAAAACGCTTACGGTCTTCGGCATCGACAGCGTTTTTATCGGTTAAATCGATATCTGCCTGCAGATAAGGAGCCTTTTGTGTTTTTCCGTTTAACGCAACTGCCTTAGAAACAACATCTGCCAGACCTTTTCCTTCAATGGCTGTTGTATCAACAACAGGGCAGCCTAACAATTCTTCAAGCTTTGGTGTGTTAATGGTAGTTCCTTCTTTGGCGTTGATATCTGCTTTGTTTAAAGCAACTACAACCGGAATACCAAGCTCAAGAAGCTGGGTAGTAAAGAATAAGCTTCTGTTTAAGTTTGTCGCATCCACAATGTTGATGATCGCATCCGGATGCTCTTCACGTACATATTCACTGGTAATGCCTTCTTCCGGTGTGAACGGAGACATTGAATATGCACCAGGAAGGTCAACCGCAATGGCTTCTACACCGTTGGTGTATTCGCTTTTGATACGGAATTCTTTTCTTCCTACCGTAACGCCACCCCAGTTACCAACTTTTTCACTTCTGCCGGTTAAGGCATTGAACATCGTCGTTTTGCCGCTGTTTGGATTTCCTGCAAACGCAATTCTCATAATCTTTCCTCCTAACATTTATGATCAAGCAATCAAAAATTAGATGGATACAGCTTCGGATAATTGTTTATCCAGGCTATATCGACTATCTTTGATCACAACGACGCAATTTTTTCGGCCCTTAGATACAATCGTAATGGGCTCTCCGCTATAACAGCCAAGTCGGAAAAGGAACGCATTCATTTCGTCATCATCGGTGATGATGTCTTTGATGATATAAGTTTTTCCAACTTCTCCTTCTAATAAATTCATGAAGGTTCTCCTTTCTGTACATTTTGAATTCCGATTGAATACATTTCGTACATATCAGAGTTAGTTATATATAACTAACTTCTTAGAAATATTATCATTCCATCCTCAAAAAAACAAGCAAATATGTAAGAATTCAAAATTAATGTGGTTATCACGGGTAAATGTATCAAATCAATTACAGCTGTGTGATTGGGATAAAAGAGATAATCGCAAGATATGAGAATGATTCAATACGCTAAATCTTTTTTTGTTATTCTATGATTAAGGTTTAACAGGTGATAAAATAAACTTTATGGAGGGTAATCTCATGAATGCTAATACGATATATACAGCTTATTTATTAGTTCCGATAGTGATAGTTCTTACGATTCTTTTTCTTACCGTTTTTTATAGAACAAAAAAAGATAAATCAATTGTGAAAGAAATATATTCCGTATTTGTAAAAACTTGGGAAGACGGTGAAGTACCGGCAGAAGATGAGGAAGAAATTTTCTATCAAACATTTCTAAGGCTGTTTAAACAGGATTACAGATACAATCGCAATCAGCTTGCCGAAAACAGATATAAATATTTTCTGTTTAAAGCTCTGGTTCTTGTCGTAATTGCGGCAATTCCGTTTTTAATGTATCTGCTGGTTTCTAAAAAGGAATTTATCTTAGGCAAAAATGAATGGAATGACATCTATTTATACACTATCATTGCGGTTCCTATCGTATTTGCGTATCTGCTGAACAGATTTATCATCGTCAGAAGATTTCGTGAAATGTGGGCTCACCATACTAAGGTCAAGCAGCATATGGAATGGCGCATGATGATGCTGGTTAAAGACTACGAGATGAAAAAGCAGAAAATGACCTCTGAAGAAGCGGAACAATTACTCGATTCATTAAAGCAGGATTTTATCAATGAAATATGTGAGTACTGGAATAAGAGTGTTGAAGAGTTCGCTGATCAGGTTTTATCGAAAGAAGAAAATCTATTCCAGGAAATCGGAAAAATGCTCACAACAAAATAACCGAAATCATATACGGCTATACAAGCTTTTGTACAGCCGTTTTTCTTTTACAAAATGAATTGAACCATACATAATATTCTTAAAGTTTGTGCATCAAAATAAGGAGTTGAGATTATGGAAAACACCACAAAACCTATTTCAAAACGGATGACAACAATCTTATCTGTTTTGTTGGGGATATCTGTATTTTTAAATTTGTTGTTTTTCGGTGGGTATCTGCCGTTGAATCAGGAAAGTACACCGGAAGCCACTCCAATTGCTCCTGGACAGCTGCATCATGAAGGATACGAACTAGTACAGACCGTTGTCTTGAGCCGACATAATATCCGTTCTCCATTAAGCGGTAAAGATTCTTTTCTTTCTACGGTAACGCCTCATGAATGGTTTGCCTGGTCATCCAATCCGGCCGAGCTTTCCTTAAGAGGTGGGGCCTTAGAGACGATGATGGGACAGTATTTCCGAAAATGGCTGGAAAGCGAAGGTCTTATTGTAGAAAACTGGATGCCACAGGATGGAGAAGTCCGTTTCTATGCCAATTCAAAGCAGCGTACCATCGCAACCACCAATTATTTTAAAGCAGGTATGCTTCCGGTTGCCGAAGTGGATATAGAAACACATGCAGAATACGATACGATGGATCCGGTCTTTAATCCGGTCATTACCTTTACAAGCGAAGCATATGAAAAAGATGCATCCAATCAGATGTGGGATCTCTATGGAGATGAAATCAAAAATCTGGGTCCTAACTATGAATTTATCAGTGAGATTATAGATCTTAAGGAGTCTAAAGCCTATACTTCGGGTGAATTCACAGGCTTTGATGCCGAAGATGTAAAATTGGTGTTGGAAGTCGGAAAAGAGCCTAGAACGCAGGGTTCTTTAAATAAGGGAACGGTTGTAAGTGACGCCCTGGTGCTTCAATATTATGAAGCACCAAACGAATTAGATGCATCCTTTGGCCATCCAATCGAAGAAGGACAGTGGAATGATATCTCCTTAATTAAAGATACCGGTTTGAAAGTAATGTTTGGAACTCCGCTTCTCTGTGTGAACGAGGCGCACCCGTTACTATCCGTTATCAAGGATGAATTGAATATGGAAGGACGTAAGTTTACCTTCCTTTGCGGACATGATTCCAATTTAATCAGTGTCATGTCATCTCTGGGGGTTGAGGATTATACATTACCGGATTCTATTGAAAAAAATGCAGCCATCGGCAGTAAGTTAGTCATCTCAAGGTGGAAATCACCGGATGGAAAAGAATGGATTTCAGCGGATGTAGTTTATCAAACGACTTCCCAGCTAAGAGGTATGGAATTATTGGATAGTAAACATCATCCTGCTGTTTACCGATTATCTTTTGAAGGATTGGAACAAAATGAGCATGGTTTATATTCTCAAGACGCATTCATGGAACGCTTAGATACCTCAATTCAGGAATACGATGTATTGAAAGAAAAATATGGTCAATAAAGAAAAGCCTTTGCCGTTAATGAGCAAAGGCTTTATTTATGTTATTAAAAAGCAATTGTATCGGTTTTTCGACAAATTGATGAATGACGATGGTTAGGAAAAATGTCACCACAATTGAGATAAATAATCGAATGATAATTCCGATTGGGGTGTCGCCGTACACATTGGAATCCAGTTTATCGATCATTCCGCAGAATGTGATTCCATGCACCAGATATATGGTATAGGAATGCTCATCGAGGAAATTGATTCTTCTCAAAGCTCTTTTACTATGAATCTTTAATTCCTCTGATACCAGCACAATAGAGGCGAAGATGGATGGAATCACAAATAACTCAAATAATTGCGTTGTCTCTAAATGATACGGATTCCATTCACAGAACGTAGCCGCAAACACAAACAATTGAAATCCAAGGAGGGTATAGAACCGATTATTGTCTTTTTTTGCGTTATAAACGACGATTCCCATTAAGAAGCACGGCATATGTAAAAAGGCACTAAACCATCCTTCTTTATTGTTTACTACCAAAATCGCAAGCCCCATAAACGCTATCAACAAAAGTACGGACCGCCATGTTGTTTTTGCGATTTTTATAAGAAGCGGAGCAATGAGATAAAAGACCATAAATACAGGAATAGTCCATGTGATTCCGATATTACTCCAAAAATAACCTTCCGCAGGGACAATTCCATTTAAACAGAAAATATATCTAAGCCATCTTAAATTCATGGGATCTTCGGGAATATTTCCGAAAATATACGTTTCTGTAATGTAAAAATAAAGGATACAGAAATAATACAGCGGAAGAATTTTTAAAGCTCTTTTCTTATAGAACTGGAAAATTGATTTTCCGTTGGAAAGCGAAACACATGCCAGATATCCGCTTACCACAAAAAACAGCTCAACCCCAAATCTTCCCAATTGAGAAAAATTAAATAAATCATGCGAAAATGAATCAAAATATAATCTTTGTCCAAAGTGACAAAAGAATACCGCAAGACAGGAGATAATCCGAAGCAGCTGTATTCCTCTGTCTGTTTTTCTTTTTACCATTGTCTTCTCCCATATTCAGACATTTAAAAAACCTTAAGCATTCTACCATATTCATGGGAGGAATTATACTTATTCTTTGATGAGATTATTTCACTCCCAGCTTTGATACAATTTTTCACAGAAACCAATATAGCGAATGCTGTGATTGACAGGGGTAATCGGTGAAAATATCCGTGCTTCCTGTATACATTTATGGTAATGATTCAACTCATACTGTAATTCATATTCACATGGATAATTGAATTCCTGAATAACTTTACCGTTTTGGATGATTTTTGCGTTTTGTGCCTTCCAATAATCAGGAATCTGTATTAAGGCATCATCCAGATAAATCTTCAATCCGTTTTCAAACAATATTTTTGTAGATACGGCAAGCTGG
>CACYBS010000201.1 GCA_902772725.1 Erysipelothrix rhusiopathiae | reverse complement strand
TGTCACCGGGTTTAGCATCTAAAAAGTTCTGAAATACCCTACGCTTATTCCCATTATCATTGTAAAGAGTATAGGATTGCTCTTCGCCTATTTTTAAATCTGCAAAACTCCATATATTAGGATTGGCGGTTATCCACCAGTATCTATGCACTTCTTCAAGAGTTTTTGCATATAAAGTTACTTCTTTTAAATCAACCTGATCCAACGCTGCATTTAATTCGGGCCTAAGTCTCCAAACAAAAGTGCCTTCTTCGTTATTATCAGCGTCACGACCCGTATAGAGAATAGGCCACCATTTTAGATTTTCACTCTCTGTAACCATAACCGGGCAACCCGTTTTCTCGGCAATACGTTTCGCCAGTGCTGACGACCCGCCATTATAAAAATTCGCATTTTCTCCATACTTTATTGAGAGCTGCTTGCAAGTAGCCTGCCCCCCATAATCTTTCATGCGTTTCACAATTTGAAGACTGCTATCTGTAAATACACTGCTATCCTTTAGCAAACCAATCCAATCATCTATGGCTAAATTTGGGGAATAATCTTTCGGGAACCATTCTTTTTCATACTGCTGATTTTTCTTTTCTTGTACATAGAAACGGGCTAAGTAAAAACCTACATCAATCGTGGTGGTTTTATATTCCGGGTCCGAATAGCATGTATCTGTAAGATGTTCCTGTATCATTTGACAGATTTCATTATCTGATTTGACAGCTTTACAGATTTCATCATACATCTTAAAGCCGCCAATCATGCTTTCAGTCGTTCCGTTCTTCCGTGGAACATAATCTGCCGATAATTCATTTGCAGCCGCCCTGTATAACTCGTATTTATAGATATAATACTTGTCAGGATAACGAAGCCACAAGTATGTACTGATAGCATTCGTATTCTGATAATGGTTTTTCCATGTACCATCATCGTACTTTTCTCTCAAATTTTCTGCAGTAGCCTGAAATGCTTCTACTCTAATTGCTAAATCAATGCTTTCATCAAACAAGTGACGAAACATTGCTCTTGTAGCTTCTTTATCAGCTTTTGCAAAGTTGTTAATCATCCCTCTTGGATAAGCATAACCGGAAGATAACAAATTGAATGTCTTACTGGTTGCCTGTTTGAACATTTCACCAAAATCTTCAGCTTCTACATCCCAATGGTCCTGAAAATTTTTAACAGCTTCCCATTTATATTTTTCAGCAGTCCAGTGTTCCGGAAAGTACGTTTTATAGCCGTCAAGTATTGGTTGAAGTTTAGCAAAATCAATCATGAATATCCTCCCTTATTTCTTTATTGGTAAATTTGCATAGAATTAAGCCGTTTTCTTTTCCGATAAAGTGATAATCCTGTTACATGCTAAATTTCCAGTCATTGTAAGCAATCAGACAACGCTTCTTCTGTTGCTCATCTACCAGTGGGAATGTTTCAAGTACTGCCTGATATTCTTCATAGGTCAGTCCATACAGGTGCGCTACCCGGGAATCCAGTTTGGCGATTAATTTATTTCTTACGACTGAATCGGTCAGGGCTGGTACTTCGCCACGGAAAGCTTCAAATTCATCCCCTTCATACAGTGGCATGGCTAATTTTCCTAATTCACGAATTATCTCATAATCACGGGGAACAGGAAGTGATTTTAAGATAAAAGCACTTACAGTCATAGAAATCCTTAATCGAATATACATGTCTGCACAAAAAGAAGATAATATAACATTTAAGCCCGAAATCATTTCATAATCAAAAGATATTTGGTTATTAATATGAACAACAGCTTGATTTATTTTATTACCGCAAAAAACACCTCTTGGTATTATTGTATTAACCAAACTTCTTTCATTGGTGCATTGGGATATATCTCGCCAACCAATACGATATGTTCTATCAGGAAGGTCTTTTACATCTTTCTTCCATTTCTTTGCCAATCTAGCTTCACCATCATCTTGAATAACAAACCGTTCCACAGGGTTAAAATGTGCGTTATAATGATGAATTGTCTTTCCTTGGAATAAAGGCCATCCCTTTCCCTCTTTATTGAATAAATCACTGTCATTGGTCATATGGAATTCAGAAAAAGCGGAAATATAAAGTTCCTGTTTTTCATCTCCGATTTCCGGAAACTTGACCATCTTCTTCAGCAATTCCTGCGCCGTACCATTCCGGAATTCATAAATCGTTAGCAAATCTGAATTCAATTGTTGGATAAACCGTGTGGAATAAGAAAATTTGCTGTGGTATTTCTTTTTATTCTTTTCATCTTTGTCAATATAGTCTTTTTCCGGTTCTCCATCCAGCCAAACAGGATCATACCAGTAGAAACCTGCGTCAAAGGCCGCATTGGACCTAGGCTTGTTTTTCGCAAAAGTAAGCACATTAAATTTGTAACGGCTGTCAATATCAAACAGCTTTTTTCTATTTTCAAACATAATCAGTTCTTTAACAGTTGTGTTCTCCAGCAGCATATGCCGCAAACCTGTACAGCCGTTATCAATGTTCAGATTATCTGGAATCACGATACCACACAAACCATCTTTCGCCAGAATATCATATATTTTTTCCAAAAACACTTTATACAGGTTGGCGTCCCCTTTTAGAGCTTTTTTACTGTTCTTTGGTTTATAGGTTTGGTAGCTGTACGAATTCTGATAGAATTCAATTTGCGCATAAATGTTATCGCAGTATGTTTTCCATTTCTGTTTAATTTTTGGGTGCTGTTCCATATACGCATTTGATATTTTAATGGCCTCGTTCGCTTCTATATCGCTATAAC
>CACYBS010000200.1 GCA_902772725.1 Erysipelothrix rhusiopathiae | reverse complement strand
GCGTTACTAAACAATATCATTCTTGAAACTAATAATATTGTAATTGAGCCTAGCAAAGACAATGATAAAACTGCTTGTGGTAGCGTTCGTGAATCCAAAACGAAAAATCTGTTTCCCTTTTTGTGTTATAATCAAGAGCACACATTACTTGTATTCAATAATTATTATAAATCCGGCATTGAATATATTAATTATCTAGAGGGAAAAATAATACCACCTTCATAATCTGTTATTAGATTTAAGTTATAAAATTGATTTTATAGTATGGTCAGTACGCGATTCCATAATGCTAATCCCTTTTCTTTTGTCCTATCCGTAAGGCCAATCCATACCGAAGGATGGCCAGGCATTGAAAACACGCAAATACGCTCCAAACATAGTTAACCGAGATTTCCATTCACAGGTACCGAGGAAGGTGCTGCTGACGGATATCACTTATCTGTCTTATATAAATGAAGGCAAATGTTACTTGTTAGTAATCCTCGGCGCATTTACCCGTGATATTCTAGCCTACGAACTCAGTACTTCGCTGAAAGTTGATTTTTTGATTGCCACAATGGATCAGTTGATCCAGGAATCTGGCAGTCCCCTTGATAATGAAGCAATCGAACATTGAAATCAATGATGTCACTATACCATCTATACTTTTATAGAGAAGCTGAAGGATGCCAATTTATCCAGTCCGTGACCCGCAAAGGAAAACTGCTGGGACAATGCCCTTCAGGGAAACTTCTTTTGCCACATGAAAGATGAGATCGGTAATTGAAATCAAAGTGCTTTTTTCTTTCGATGCTGTGATGGCAAGAGTTGATGATTGGATTAATTATTACAACAAGGATCATTATCAATGGAATCTGCTGAAGTTATCTCCACAAGAATACAGTCAGTACCTTCAACTGGAGTTTATCCGCTTCTAGTTTATAATCTTGAAAAGCGGAAGTAGCTGGGTCTCTGCCCCAGGCCCTGGGGTTTAACGCTTTGTTTTCTAAAATGCTTTATCGGCGTATTCCCGGTGTATATGAAAAAGGCAGTGTATTAATTCTTCACTGCCTCCCGCAAACCCAGTATGGCACTCGTGTCGCTCCTCAGCGTAGCACTATCCTCCATATTGGTAAAGCAGCAATATAACATTTCCGGTATCAATGGACACCCCTAAAAAACAAAGTTGTCTTTGACATGGGCTACACTTCACTTTTATAAGCAAAATGCATCAGTTATTCTATCGGAGATTTACATCATACCATTTTTAGTAAAAACATGAATTCAGAGAGAATAAAAAGTATTAAGATTTACTAGCTGATTTTTTAGCATTCGAATCTATAATAATTAAGTCAGGCGGATTATGTCCGTTTTTATATTCTTCATCATGCCACTTTTGAATCTTTTCTACCTTGCTCTTATGACCAATATCAATAAATACATATATAAGTCTATCCGACTGTTCAGCTTTTCCATATTCTTTAAGTTGTACATTATATCCCTGAAAGTAATGATCATTTGAACTCAGCTTAACTTCGATAATAGTCTTGTCTATTCCATTAGAAATCTTAAAATCTAACGGCCCTCTACCTGCATCTGACTCACAACTCATATCCAGCTTATTAGCATCGATATAGGACATAGCCATCATTTGGATATATTTCTGAACTGTCTTTTCACGTTTTTTACTATCAGCGTCACGAATAACTTCCCAGCCCTTGTTATATTCTACCCATCGCTTAAAATGTCTAAGGATATTATATGCAACAGTATATGTATCGACAACTTTTTCTGCTTTTTTCGAATTCGTTCCCAGGTTTTCTATCTGCCATGACAATGCTTTAATAGATTCTTTTAAATTCCATCCGGAATTCCACAGGCACTTATCATAAAACTCACGTATATTATCCTCAGAAGATAATCTGGACGGTGCTCTTAAAAGATACTCTATATCCGGATCATTAACATCATTATTATTTGCTAGTAATTGAAGCGAAACAAGAAATGCATATTGGGTTAAATAGTTCTCTGTTGCTGTCTTAGCCAACCCGTTTCCTATATCCGTCAGAAAAGGAATGTTAGCATCACCACATATATCCTTATCGCCATAAAGACAAACTGTTCTATCACCGACAAATCTTGAAATGTATGGTTCTTTTCCTTCATAGACACAGGATTTATCTATGGGTT
>CACYBS010000199.1 GCA_902772725.1 Erysipelothrix rhusiopathiae | reverse complement strand
GATGGATAAAGACAGCATCGATAACGGTGTATTATACAGCTCCGGTTTAATTGCCGGTGAAGGTCTTATTGGTATTTTATTAGCAGTATTCGCCGTAATTCAGGTAGGAGACCAGAGCTTAGGCGATGTGATCAACATGGGTGGTATCTTAGGTAACATCGGTGGTGTTGTCTTCTTTGCCGTATTAGTACTCTCGATTTGGTACTTCTCAGTTAAAAAAGCTAAAAAGTAAACTATGAGTAAAAAGAAAAGAGTGTCACAAAACTATATGGATATGGTTTTTCATATTCAGCCCGATCTCAAGTACAACAAAGATAAGCAGGGGATTGTGACATACTATTCGGTTCACAAGGGGTTCTTTGCCCGTATTGCCCAGATCTTTTATAAAAGACCGAAGGTGAGCACAATCAAATTAGATAAACTTGGAAGCTCGGTTTGGTCTTTGATTGATGGCAAAAATACGGTATATGATATCGTAGTCAAGATGCAGGAATTGTATCCGGATGAAGAGCGCATGCTGGACCGGGTTGTTACCTTTTTACATACAATGCAGGTCAATAAACTTATATGTAAGTAGGGAGGTGTAAACGATGAGCGTATTAAGTGATTATGAACCCAAAAAGGTGCTGCAGTATTTTGAGAAAATCGCATCGATTCCGCACGGTTCAACCAACACAAAACAGATCAGTGATTATGTAGTCTCTTTTGCCAAGGAGCACGGATTAAAATATCTGCAGGATAAATCCAACAACGTAATTATCTGGAAAGACGGTACAAAAGGATATGAAGAATCACCAACGGTTATGATTCAGGGTCATCTGGATATGGTTTGTGAGAAAGAACCGGATCTGGAATTTGATTTTGAAAAAGACGGATTAGAGTTGATGGTAGAGAATAACATCCTTACTGCTAAGGGCACTACACTCGGTGCTGATGA
This sequence comes from Erysipelothrix rhusiopathiae, assembly GCA_902772725.1. Taxonomy (GTDB): domain Bacteria; phylum Bacillota_I; class Bacilli_A; order Erysipelotrichales; family Erysipelotrichaceae; genus RUG11795. The sequence goes on along the minus strand of CACYBS010000199.1, from coordinate 9,431 downwards.
TGGTATTGCGGTTGCTTATGCCTTAGCTATATTGGATAGCGATGATATCAAACATCCGCCTTTGGAAGTTGTCTTTACAACGGATGAAGAAATCGGTATGTTAGGTGCTGCTGCCATGGATACAACGCCTTTAAAGGCAAAGTATATGATCAATATCGACTCAGAAGAAGAGGGATATTTATTAGTCAGCTGTGCCGGTGGTACAACAGCTGTATGTACCTTTGAAGTTGAAAGAGAAGAATATGAGGGTATTCCGGCTATGATCCATGTCAAAGATGGATTTGGCGGACACTCTGGTGTGGAAATCAATAAGGGTCGTGCCAACGCCAATAAGGAAATGGGACGTTTCTTATACAACCTTTCCAAGCAGTTTGATTTCCGTCTTGTGAAGGTAAGCGGTGGTTCAAAGGATAATGCGATTCCTCTGGAATCGAAGGCACATGTCGTATTTGCCAAAGATACAGATATGGAAGCTTTATATGCAGTCATCCAGGATTTCAATGCAATCTTGAAATTTGAGTACCAGGTAAATGATCCAAATATCAATATCGTGTTGAAAACAGAAGTAGATACACCGTATGTACCTATGACAATGGATTGGACAAAGAGAATTATTACCGCTTTATTCAATATGCCTTGGGGTATTCAGAAGATGAGTCCGGATATTGAAGGTCTTGTTCAAACTTCCTTGAATATGGGTATATTGAAATGTAATGACGAAAAGGTTGTATGTTCTTTCTCCGTACGAAGCAGCGTTGAAAGCGAAAAGAATGAACTGGTAGAAAGAATTGAATGTCAGACAGAAATGTTAGGCGGAACCTTCTCAGAGTTTGGTGATTATCCTGCATGGCAATATAATCCGGATTCTAAGCTTCGTGAAATCATGATTGAAGTCTTTGAAAGACAATACGGTCATAAGCCAATCATCCAGGCATTACATGCCGGTGTTGAATGCGGACTCTTTGCCGGAAAAATTGATGGTCTTGATTGCGTTTCTTTCGGACCGGATCTAAAGGATGTTCACACTTTCAATGAAACATTGGATTTGGGAAGTGCTGAAAGAACCTGGGAATACTTGTTGGCTGTACTTAAAGCATTGAAATAATCGAATAAAGTCATCTGTGTTATGCAGATGGCTTTTTTGATGGGTGTTCCTTAATACTTTGACAAATGTTATGATTAAAATATAAAGAGTTATAGGATAGATGACAGATGCTGGAGAACGTGTACAAAACTATCAGAATAAGAAGTATCCAGATATAGATTTGATGAGTAATGAAATGTAAAAACAAGAAGGTGAAATCAAATGATTATTAATATTGACCGTTTACGTGAAGATTTAGCCCAAGATAGTTATGCCGGAGCCTTTGGTGGAGTACCTGCCATGATTGTAGAAGCATGGGATATTGAAAGCGCATCACCGGAGGAACTGGTTCAAATCGCAATGGATCGAGGTATTAACTTAGCAGCGTATGAAGACTTAGACTATGATGATTCAGAATATGAGGATTATGACTATTAATAATTAAAAATGGGAGAGCTCTTAATGCTCTCCCAAATGTATTTAATTAACTTTCTTTTGGCGTGGAGAAGAACATCTCATATTCTGCTACCATGTTTGCCTTACCGTTTTTAATCAAGCGTCCAAATACGAACCGCTTGAACATATCATACAATACCGCAAATAACGGTACACCCACGATCATTCCAACAACGCCCCAATAAGCACCGAAGAATAAGATCGCAAACAGGATCCAGAAACTGGAGATACCCATCTTATCGCCGATAATTTTAGGACCGATGATATTTCCATCAATCTGCTGTAATGTAACGATGAAGATCACAAACAGGACACACATTCCCGGACTTACGGTAAAAATCATCAAAGCTGATGGTATAGCACCGAAATATGGTCCAAAGAATGGAATGATATTTGTAAATCCGATAATTACACTGACAAGCATTCCGTATGGCATCTTTGTAAAGTAACAGAAAACATAACAGATACATCCAATAATAAACGCATCAATCAACTTACCACTGATAAATCCGGAGAACATATCATTGGTTAAGGTCATTTCCTCTTCAATTCTTCTGGCAAGAGCATCGCTGCAGATCGCATGAAGAATTAATCTTGCCTGTACTACGAATTTTTCCCAGCTTATCAAAAGGTAGACTGCTACAACACATCCTACTAAGAAGTTACCCATTACACCAAGTAAAGCACCGATGCTGGAGGTAACAGTTGGCATCATCTGTTCTAAGCTCAACATTTTTCTCAAGCTTTCAATCATAAAGCTGATACCGCTCTGAATATAATCGGAGAAGTAGGCAATCGCTGCATAGAATCCTTTGGAAGTATCCACATTGGCAAGCCATACTTTGAAGTTTTCTTCCATATTGCTCAGTGAAGCAATAAAGGAAGTAAGACTTGTTGCCAGTTCCGGTATAACTGCCATCAGCAGCAATATAATGATGCCAAATAACAGTATGAACGAAATAATGATCGAAGTTAACCGGAACGAATACTTGTGAATATGAAATATTCGGTTACAGAGAAAAATAATCAAACTTTCAATTCGGATACTGATAGGATGTAATAGATATGCGATCACAAATCCATAGATGAAGGGCTTCAATACACCGAAGAAGAATTGAATAGCTCTTAAGAATGCATCATATTTCACCAGGACAAAGGCAACTAAACCTATTAAACCGATCGTACATGTTAAGAGTTGGAGATATCGTTTATTTTCTGTGAAAAATTGTTTCACCTTTTATCACTTCTCCCTTCGATGTGAAAATTATAACATGAACTATAAAAAAAAGACATAAGCAGCCACATAAACAGTCCATAAACATATGGAAATAAATAGTGTATAATGAGGACATAGAATGGAGAATTGCTATGTTAAAAGATCCAAAAAAGACAAAAGATGAAATCGTAGAATGGATAAGAGATTATTTTAAGAACAACGGACCTACATGCAGTGCCGTTATCGGAATATCAGGAGGAAAGGATTCCAGTGTTTGTGCTGCCTTATTAAAAGAAGCTTTAGGAAAAGACAGAGTTGTAGGAGTACTTATGCCTAACGGCATCCAGGCCGATATTTCCGATTCTCAGGCTCTCGTTGAATTTTTAGATATCCCACATGTTACCGTGAATATCAAGGATGGTTTTGATGGACTGTCAAAGGCAATCAATGCCGCCTTACCTGAAGCAGGAATTGAAGGAGTCAACGAATTATCCCGTGATTCCATTATTAACTTGCCGCCAAGACTTAGAATGAGTACGTTATTTGCGATTGGACAGGCACTTCCAAACGGTGCCCGTGTTGTCAATACATGTAACCGTTCCGAGGATTATATTGGCTACTCCACTAAATTCGGAGATGCAGCAGGGGACTTTTCTCCAATGAGTGCTTTACTTGTTCATGAAGTGATTCAAATCGGAGAAGAGCTGGGACTTCCTGATTTCCTGATTCATAAAAAGCCATCGGATGGACTTAGCGGAATGACAGATGAAGATAAGATCGGATTTACTTATAAATGCTTAGATCATTATATCTTAACAGGTGAATGCGAAGACGAGGCTATTAAGGCAAAGATTGATCGCATGCATCGTTTAAATCTTCATAAGTTATTACCAATGCCGGCATTTGAATTAAAAGAAAGTGAGCAGACTGCTGACTAAGAATATCCCCTTTTAAGGAGAATGAATATGAATATTTTACGTTTACTATCCACTCCGATCATCGGAGCTGTGATTGGATATATTACCAATTACCTGGCTGTTAAAATGTTGTTTCGGCCATATCATCCGATTAAAATAGGAAACTTTACGCTTCCTTTTACTCCGGGTATTATTCCTAAGCGCAAAGAAGAGTTAGCTAAGGCATTAGGAAATATGGTCAATCGGTATCTTTTAGGAGAAGAGGATATCATCAATAAATTAAAAAGCGATGATATCAAGAAGCTCATCATTGATGGTGTTTATAAAGCAGTTACCGATAAAACCGACCATGAAAGTATCAAGGAAATGGTTACCTCGGTTGTCAGTAAAGATGCCTATGAAGATAAAAAGGATGAACTCATTCAATATACCATTGATGAGATTGTTGCTCAGATTCATACCATTGATTTAGCGGGTATTATCATGGATATAATGTATGATCCAAATAAGAAACAGAATACCTTCCGTATCATTCGTAACAGTCTTACAAGAGGTACTTTAGAAGCTGTAAATACCCGTTTCCAAAATTATATGAGTGATCAGGGAAGACTGATCATTAAAGGCATTCTGGAAAATGAATTTGACCAATTGGAAGACAAGAAGGTTGAAGAAATCTTCGGTGCTTTTCCGGAAGATAAATTTAAAGGTGTCCTTGAACAGAGCTATGATCATTTAATTGATAAATATGTAGGAAGCTTTATTTCCAATTTAAAGATCAATGAGATCGTAGAAGAGAAAATCAACGCCATGAGCGTTCCGGAATTGGAAACGGTTATTTTATCCGTTATGAATAAAGAGTTAAACGCATTGATTCTTTTAGGAGCTCTTTTAGGCTTCTTGATGGGATGTTTCAATTTATTGTTTGTGATGTAGGTGATTTATGAAAATATTAAATATCGGATCTTTAAATATCGATTATGTTTATCAAGTTGATCACATGGTAGCTCCCGGAGAAACATTAATGGCTTTTAAAAGAGATGTGTATTGCGGAGGCAAGGGTCTCAATCAATCGATTGCCATGTCCCGTGCCGGGCTGCAGGTAAATCATGCCGGATGTATTGGGGCAGAAGGTATGATGTTGACAGATCTTCTAAAAGAGAATGATGTGAATGTTGATGCCGTAGAAGTTTTAATGGAAAGTACCGGTCATGCGATCATTCAAGTAGATACAACCGGACAGAACTGCATTTTGTTGTATGGTGGTTCCAACCGATTACTCACCAAAGAATATATTGATGATGTCTTAAAAGATTATGGTGAGAATGATATTCTTTTACTTCAAAATGAAGTGAATAACTTGGATTATATTATTGATTCTGCCTATGAAAAGAAGATGAAGATCATCTTAAATCCTTCTCCGTATGACAGCGCCTTAGATGCATGTGATATGACAAAGATTTCCTTATTCCTTTTAAATGAAGTAGAAGGAAAACAGATGACAGGCTATGTTGAGCCGGATGATATCTTAACAAAATTATCCGAAATCTATCCAAATGCAGAAGTTGTATTAACCTTAGGAGAAAATGGCAGTGTTTATCAATACGGTGGTGAGCGCTATGCCCAAAAGGCTTACTCTGTGGATGCGGTAGATACCACAGCTGCAGGAGATACATTTACGGGTTATTTTATCGCCGGTATGGTAGAAGGCAAGAGTCCGAAAGAATGTTTGGATTTAGCCGCAAAGGCTTCTTCTATTGCTGTAACAAGACAAGGTGCAGCGCCATCCATTCCATATCGTAAAGAAGTTATTTGAGTCGATTTTATTAAATCGGCTTTTTTAAATTGAAATAAAGAATGGTAATAATTACTCTTATTTCAAGTTCATCACTTAAGTTGAAATAAGGAATGAAAAATAAGGTTCTTATTTCAATTTTAACTGTTAAATTGAAATAAGAATGCTATAATTATAGTGTTATTTCAAGTTAAAGGAGGTGGATTCACCATGAATAGAGCAGGACAGTATCGGATGAATCTATCCGGCGAGGCAGCTTATAAATCATATGTTCCTAATCCATTACCGCCAAATCCTGAAATCAACATAGATACAGAAATGTTGTCGCTGCTTATAAGGGCAAATAAGGCTCTATCTAATTTGGATAGTATTTCTTCCTACATACCAGATATGGAGATGTTTGTTTCTATGTATGTAAGAAAAGAAGCGTTGATGTCATCCCAGATAGAGGGAACCCAGGCAACTCTGGAGGATATTTTAGACCCTCTTATTGATCAAAATACAAACAGAGATGTTGTAGATGTGGTTAACTATATCAGGGCAGCTGAATATGCGATAAAAAGGCTTGATACATTACCTTTGTGTAATAGATTGATAAGGGAAACACATGCAGTTTTGATGGAAAATGTAAGGGGACAGGAAAGAAATCCGGGTGAGTTTAGAAAGTCACAAAACTGGATTGGTGGACAGGGAAGTACTTTAAAAAATGCCCGATATATTCCGCCTAATGCTGTTGACATGGTAGAAGCCATGTCAGATTTGGAAAAATATATGCATTCTGAAGATGAATTAGATGTACTTATCAAAGCAGCGTTAATTCATTATCAGTTTGAGACGATTCATCCATTTCTTGATGGAAACGGAAGAGTAGGAAGATTGTTGATTACACTTTATTTGATGGAGAATAAAGCATTAAAAACACCTGCACTTTATATTTCGTATTATCTAAAGAAAAATCGGATTGAATATTATGACAGAATGACAGAAGTAAGAAGAAACGGAAATTATGAACAATGGATTCGTTTTTTTCTTACTGCAGTATTCGAATCTGCTGAAGACGCCATAATTGCAGTAAATCAATTAGCAGTTTTGTCTGATCAGAACCGTGACATAGTAAAAAAGATGGGGCGTGCTTCGAAAAACGGACTGTTACTGCTGAAATATCTGGAAGAGAATCCAATTATTGATATCGGAAAAACAGCAGCTACATTAAACTTATCTTATAATACCGTATCATCAGCAGTAAAAAGGTTACAGAATGCAGGTATTCTGAAACAAATTGATAACGCAAACAGAAACAGAACCTACGTTTATGAAAAGTATTTGGATATCTTAAGAAACGGAACTGCATGATAACCAAGGAAAGTCACATTGTGCTTTCCTTTTTTTATTGGTAAGATGAATCCATGATTAAAAATATAGTATTTGATTTAGGAAATGTATTAGTCATATTTGATCCAAAGTCATTTCTTCATGATATGCTAAGTAACCCGGAATTAGAAGATGCAATGTATCAATTTTATTTTAGAGGGGATTTATGGAATCTATATGATATGGACCTTTTGTCACATAAAGATATGATTCAAAAGGGAATTGAGGCATTTCCTAATCATCCGAAAGAAGTAAAAAATGTCATGAATAACTGGGTTAAATACGTTACAGAGATCAAAGAGAATACCGCATGGATTGACACATTTAAGCAGAAAGGATATTCAGTATATATTCTATCCAATTTACCGAAGTATAATTATGAGTATTTAATTCAACATGTTCCGTTTATGAAACAGGTGGATGGTGCCTTATATTCTTTTGAAGTTAAGAAGGGGAAACCGGACATAGATTTCTTTCAATTGTTTTTAGATCGTTATTCATTAAAGGCTGAAGACTGTTTATTTATCGATGATAAGGAAGAAAATACTGCAGCAGCTTCTTCGTTAGGATTTCAAATCATCCATTTAGATAATCCTGATCGATTAAAAGATGAGATTTCGACTATGTTATGTATCTAAAGATTATTTTAGGTGACATTTTAACCATGTATAGGGTATATTATGGTTAGAAAAAGGTCATCTATGAAAACAAATAAAGTTATAAAATATGAACATATTCAAGGAGATCAAAATACTCCTTTTAAGATCATTCATATAAAAATCGGATCTGAGCACCCCGGAGTTGATATGCATTGGCATCGAAGCCTGGAGTTTATAGTACCGAAGACAGGCGTTGCTGAGGTATGGAAAAACGGGCAGGCCAAGCTTATATATCCCGGTGATTTTGAGTTTGTGCATTCTAAAGATATTCATGAGTGTCGAAACGGTGCCCCCGGACAAGGATATGAAGGGTACTGTATTCAGATGCGGTACGATTTCTTTAAGGAAAACGGAGTAGATTTTTTAGAGTATTCTTTTGATGAAACAAAATTATCTAAATGGTTTCTTCATGAGCTTCTGAATGAAATTATTAAGACATATGAAAAAGAAGGAGAAAATCGATATCGTTTCTTAGGTCTGGCTTATCTTTTAGTAGATGAATTATTGAAGTGTGCTACACAAACGAAGCCGATATCGCAGATTGAATCGGATAAATACCGCAATTTAATGGTGGATATCTTAGGGTATATTGAAGACCATTCTTCCCAAAATTTAACGGCAACAGAAATCGCAAGGGAATTTAATTTGTCCTATGGATATCTCGCCCGGCTGTTTAACAAATATTTGGGCATCTCTATTACCGGAGCCATTACTTCGGTACGCTTGGAAAAGGCCCGACAGGCACTAGTCGATTCTGATTTATCCATCATTAAAATTGCCCTCTCTGAAGGCTTTCCTAATGTCAAATCATTTGAGAGGGAATTCAAAAAACAGTATGGTGAAACACCTGCAAGTTATCGTAAAAAAAGAGGTTAGAATTTGCCTAATATTTGGTCATTTTCTAACTTTTTTATTTCATGAATTTTGTTATTATTTGATTATAGAATTCTCATTATTTTGAAATTCAGAGGAGGAAAATTATGGGAAAAATTTCTAAAATCTTAGCTGCCGGTGCATTGGCACTTGCAATGGTTGGCTGCTCCAGCGGCGGTAACGGTGGAAGCGAAGAAAAGACTTCTGGACCTTCTTATGTTGCGACTGTAACAGGTTATGACTGGGGTTGCGGAACGAACAAAGTTATCGTTACATTACCTGAAGCAATCGATTCTGTATCTGTTGATGATGTAACAGTTTCTGAACACAAGCAGACAACTGACTGGACTGCAAAAGACACTCCGGTTATCGAAGCTGACTTTGACCGTAAGGTTGAAAAAGCTTACTTAGTTGACGCTGACGGAAAAGAAACTACAGAAGCATCTGACAAAGTTTGCTTAGAACTTTATGTATCTCCAAGTGATGGATCTCCATTCCTGTATACAATGGCTACAGGATACAATACTTGGGCTGATCCTTATGATTTAACAATTAAGATTGGTGATACTGAAATTACAGAAGGAACTCTGGAAACAGTAGTTGATGACATTGCTGAAGATTCATTTGAAGCAAGTGATGGAACAGTTTACAACTATGCTCACTATGATGTAGAAGACAGCGATACAGTATTTGTATGGTTACATGGTATGGGTGAAGGCGGAGCCAAAGATGTTGGTGATGCTACAAACGTTAAAGTTACTGAGTTAGCTAACAAGGTTACTGCATTCTACGGTGAAGAATTCCAGGAAGCTTTAGGCGGCGCTAATATTTTAGTTCCTCAGGCTCCTACATTCTGGTTAGATATGACTGGTGAAGGCGTTTCTGAAAGCCGTTTAGATGCTAACGATGGTTCTTCTTACTACACAAAATCATTAAAAGAATTGATCGACGACTATGCTGAAAAAGTAGGCGCTTCTAAGATTATCTTAGCTGGATGCTCTAACGGTGGATTCATGGTTATGAACATGGCTGTTAACTATCCGGATGCTTGGACTGCATTAGT
>CACYBS010000198.1 GCA_902772725.1 Erysipelothrix rhusiopathiae | reverse complement strand
CATCGTATCTCTACCCTTAGATTCAATACGGGCAAAGGCATATGCTGCCAAAACGGTAACCACCAGCATCGCAGCGGTCGTAAATACCGTAAAGATAACCGTGTTTGTCAAATACTGTAATAAAGGTACTGATGTAAATACGGTATGATAGTTCTCCAGGGTTGGCGATGTAGTAAAGAATTGCGGGATAAACTCTGAGTTATAAGCACTGTAGCTTTTCAAAGAGGTTAAAACCATCCAATAGAATGGGAACAGGACCATCAAAGCCCAGATTGTCAAAAGAATATAGATGATAATCTTTCTTCTTTTTTCATTTCCCTCTTTCTTTTCCCGAATGATATCTTTATTTGCACTCATGTTAAACACCTCACATATATACATGTCGGCGGCGAACAATCATATTGATCACCGTAATGGTCATAACAATCGCAAACAGAATCAATGCCGCTGCTGATGCATACGATGGATATCCACCGCTGTTTCCATACAACATGTCATATACATAACCTACAATGGTATTCATACCGGCGGCATTCAGGTCCGTTCCAAACAGAGCGACCGCATCCGCATATGCCTTAAAGGCACCGATAAATCCGGTAATAATCAAATAGAAAATCGACGGCGATATCATCGGCAGTGTAATCTTGGTAAAGATTCTCCATCTGCCGGTTCCATCTACCTTAGCTGCATTATAGTAATCCTGGTTAACAGACATTAATGCACTGGTAAGGATCAAAATCTTAAACGGCATAACGACCCAGATCGTATAGAAACACAACACAAACATCTTTGCCCAATAAGGACCATCGATAAAATCGATGGAATTGGACCCAAACATATTCAAGAGCATATTGACCATACCATCGCTGTACGGCGTTTTCTTAAACATGATCATAAATACCAGACCGATGGCCAAAGTATTGGTCACATATGGTAAGAAATAAATCGTTTGATAAAGATCGCGCAGCTTTTGAATGGACGTAAGTCCTAATGAAATCAACAGGGCAATTCCGGTTGATAAAGGTACTGTGATAATAACTAAAATAAAGGTATTTCTTACCGCCTGCATAAAATACGGATCATGTAATACATAAGAGAAGTTAAAAGTACCAATGCCCGTATAGGATTGAGACGCGAAGTTAAACTGTTCCTCAAACGCATATACAAATACATCAATCAATGGATATACCATGAAAATTCCCAGGAATACCATTGCCGGTAAGAGGTACAGCCATCCTTTCTTACTTTTCTGTTCCATATAGTCTCTCCCTCTTATTGTTGAAACGGAATACTATTATTGGTTGCCGCATCAAATAGATGAACCTTATATGGCTTCAACGAGAAGCGAACAAATTCATCCGATGCCTTCACCTTGGAATCGGAAGGAATAATCGAACGGATGGTAAGATTCTGGGAAGCCTCATGTGTCGATACGACACTGACATCACGACCCATAACTTCAACGGCACTCATCTTACATTTCAAAGGACCGTTTTCATCCAGAACAAATCCTTCCGGACGGATACCGACAGTAACGTCCTGGTCAGCTACATCTCCGACATCCATTACGCAGTCTTCACCGATATACAATTTGCCATCTTTTACGCTGCCGCTGAATACGTTGATCGGCGGTGTTCCTAAGAATTTGGCAACAAATAAGTTAACCGGATGATCATATACATCCTGCGGTTTTCCAATCTGCTGGACAACGCCGGCTTCCATTACGACAATCTGGTCTGAGATTGACATTGCCTCATCCTGGTCATGCGTAACAAAGATGGTTGTAACACCGGTTTCACGCTGGATTCTACGAATCTCTTCACGAGTCTGCAGACGTAATCTTGCGTCCAGATTGGATAACGGTTCATCCAGAAGCAGTACATCAGGAACCTTAACCAGAGCACGGGCAATCGCTACACGCTGCTGCTGACCACCGGATAATTCTTTCGGACGTCTGTCCATTAACTGGTCAATTTGAACTAATGCAGCTGCCTCTTCTGCCTTCTGGTTCATCTCTTCCTTGGTCATCTTCTTGTCCCCTTTTAGATTTTCTAATGGGAAAGTAATGTTTTGACGAACTGTTAAATGTGGGTATAACGCATAGTTCTGGAATACCAGACCGACACCTCTTTTTTCCGGTGGAAGATCTGTTACATCTCGATCACCAAAATAGATTTTCCCGCTGGATGGGCTTTGAAGACCACAGATTAAGTTTAAAGTGGTACTTTTACCGCATCCGGATGGTCCCAATAATCCAATTAGTTTTCCATCGGGAATCTCAAAGTCAAAATTGTTCACCGCAATCACATCATCTTTAATCTTCTTATTGCGGTTTGGGAATTTTTTTGTCAGATTTTTCAATACGACCTTCATTTTTGCCTCCAATATCGCATTCCATTCCATTTCATTCAGCAGGTCATCTTACGATGACAAATAAAAAAAGATTCTGTTTTGTGCTTTAAATTCTCTCCCTCTTTCAAATTATTATCTTTGTGCTGCGTTTTAATTTATCTTTGTTCATAGGAAACGCACTGTTCATGTAAACTTACCAAAATTATAACATGAAGGATTGTTTTTGCCTTGAAGAATTCATGAAGATTATGTGCCGAACACTCTCATTTTGTGTAAAATAAAAGTAATCAATAAAGAAAGGAATTCCACATGAAAGATCTAACTGAATTTCAATGCCCTTCCTGCGGTGGAAAAATGGAGTTCGATGCAGCGACACAAAAATTAAAATGTCCGTATTGCGATACGATTCTTTCAATTGAAGAATACAATGCCCTGCATCCACAAGAGCAGCCACAGGCCACCCAAAATGAATGGTCAAAAGAAGAAATAGGTAATCTGGTTGTCTACACGTGCCAATCCTGCGGCGGTGAGATTATGACCGATGCCACAACCGGTGCTACTACCTGTCCGTTTTGTTCCAGCCCGGTTGTGATGAACGCAACCTTCTCCGGCAGCCTAAGACCGGACTATGTGATTCCATTTAAAAAGTCAAAACAGGAAGCTAAGCAGTCTTATTTTAAACATTTGGAAGGAAAATCCTTCTTACCTTCTGTTTTTAAGGATGAAAACCATATTGATGAAATCAAAGGCGTATATGTACCGTTCTGGGTTTACGATCTATCGGTTGAAGGCGATATGGAATACGATGGAACGATTTTGCGTACATGGAGTGATTCCGAATATGATTACACAGAAACCAATCACTTTGATGTCGTTCGTACCGGAGATGTAGATTACGAAAAAATTCCATGTAAAGCTTCCAGTCATATGGATACTGCTTTGATGGAATCCATTGAGCCTTATGATTTTAAGGATGCCGAAGCTTTCAAAAAAGCCTTTTTGGCCGGATACTATGCCAATCGCTATGACATCAGCCAGGAAAAAGGCCAGGAACTGATTCAGGAACGAATTCAAAACTCGACAAGAGATGTCTTCCGTGAATCCCTGAGCCAATATGCAGCTACAACCCCGATGCGGGAAAATATTTCCATAAAAAGAGTAAGACCATACTATGTGCTCTATCCTGTATGGCTTCTCAACACAACATGGAATGATGAACACTACCAGTTTGCGATGAATGGTCAAACCGGAAAATTTGTCGGTAATCTGCCTGCAGATAATGCCGCCTTCTTCTCCTATGTTGTAAAGACAGCCATTCCGTGCGCTATTGTCATCTTTATTCTCATGCTGGTGTTCTTTAGTTAGGGGTGACAGAAGATGTTGAAAAAGCTCAGTAAAATTTGGATTGTATTATTACTTTTCCTTGTTCCGGCTGTACCAGTCTTTGCCCGTGATTTAGGGACACCGCTTCTGGTAGATGATGCGGATATCTTATCCAGCGAAGAAGAAGCTGAATTAGAAGAAAAATTGGAATCTATATCCAATTTATACAACTGCGATGTGGTTGTTTATACCTGCGACACCATCTATGGAGCCTCCGCTAAGCGGGAAGCAGCCAATTATTTCAACGCCCATAACTACGGCATGGGTGCCGACCGTGATGGAATTATTCTTTTACTTGCGATGGATGACCATAAATATGGCTTCGCGACCCACGGTGAAGGAATCATCAATTTGTTCCATGACAGCGTATTAGAACGTATGGGAGAAGATTTAACCTTTTATCTCAAGGAAGAGGATTATTATCTTGCGATTGATAACTATGCCAATGAATGTGAAACCATTTTAAGGGAAGAAGATCTTCCGGATGAAAAAGAATCAAAAGGTATTGTCGAATATATCTTTGATGGAATTGTATCGGTAGTCGGCGGTGTCTTAGCAGCCCTTGGAATCGGTTCTATTAAAAAGAGCAATCTGAAATCGGTTCATACCCAGGTGGCAGCTGCCAATTATATTAATCGAAGCAGTTTTAATTTAACCCGTCAAAGCGATCAATTCTTACATAACGAAATCACAAAAACCAGACATAGAGATCCTGATGATGACAGGGACTCAGATTCAAGTACAACCTTTACATCGGATGATGGAGATACCTTCGGTGGTTCTGAAGGTTCCTGGTAACAGACAAAAAGCCGGAATTTCCGGCTTTTTAATATATAAACAAATTATTCTGCTTGAAGAATTCCTTCATCGCTTCAAAGCTTTCTTCCGAAAGCACATGTTCAATACGGCAGGCGTCTTTCTCCGCTACATTCTTAGGGACGCCAAGTGCCATTAAGCCCTCGGTAAAGAAACGGCTCTTTTCAACCACACTTTGTGCAATCCTTTCACCTTCTTCTGTTAAAGAAAGCTGTTTATTATCCGAAATCGCAACCAGAGAAAGTTTCTCCAGTTTCTTCATCGCGACACTGACACTCGATTTGGAAAATCCCAGATAAGTGGCAACATCCACCATATGAATACGCACTCCTGCCTCCCGTAGAAGGTAGATTGCCTTTAAATACATTTCTACTGATTCTTTGTTTTTCACATCTGCCTCCAAGTTAGTTTCTTCTAACTTTTATTATACGCAGATTTCTCTAAAAAACAATTCTCATCAATAATTTAACCTTTCATCCAAATTCTGATTTCGTAAGGTTCCATTTCCGGATGCCGGTTATGTGTGATAATTTGATGATATCCTTCCGGGAAATATCCTTTTTTGATGGATTTTCCTAAATTGCAGTCGATAATAAAGGAATTTTGATCATCATATCTTTCATACACAAAATGCTCAGCCAAATCATCGATGACCCTGAAATCACCATAGACAAGTACCGGATTTTGTCTGCGAAGTTTAATCATATTACGATAAAAGTGCAAAATCGAAGGGTCCGCTTTCTGTCCCTTGAAAGGACCGTCCCATGGTAAGAGCACTCTGGCATGTTCCCTTGTCCCGGCTAAGATAATCTTAAAGGCTTCCTTTTCGCTCATCTTTTCGCAGAGTTCTTTATAGTATCCTTTGGATTCTACATCATTGATCTCATCAATCGAATTGAATTGGTAATTCTCCAATCCCATCTCATCTCCCTGGAAGATGAACGGAGTTCCTTTCATCGTCATCTGCATACCGGCTAACAGCTTTTTAATTTGCGTATTATATTTTGGCTCTCCAATCTTGGAGACCATACGCGGATTATCATGATTGTTGTAGAAAATCGACATCCAGCAGTTGTTTCCGTAATGTTTCATCCAATCGATCATATACTTTTTAAAGTAATTTAAATCATATTGATAATCATCAAACCGACTGTGTCCCGGACTTTCCAAAACATCAAAAGAGAAAATCATATCCAGTTCTTTACGTTGGGAACCGGTTAACATCTTTGCCATATTCATACCGACACCCGGTGTTTCTCCTACCGAAAATGCGCCGTATTTATCAAAGGTATTGGCTCTTAGCTCCTTGAGGTATTCATGAAGATGCGGTCCATAGAAATATCGTTCCACTCCGCAATATCCCATCATTTTCGCAATCGTTTCATCCCCATCCGGAAGTCCTTCCTGTTTGGAAATAAAATTAATCACATCCAGCCGGAAACCATCGATTCCCTTATCTAACCACCAGTTGACCATATCATAAATGGCGTAACGAACCTTAGGATTATCCCAATTCAAATCCATCTGCTTTTTTGAGAAAAGATGAAGCGCATATTTATCCCCGAACTGCTTCCAGGCAGAGCCGGAAAAATAACTGGTCCAGTTATTCGGTTTATCTCTGAAGAAATAATAATCTTCATATTCCGGGTCGGTTAATGCCTTTTGAAACCATTCATGCTCATCGGAAGTATGATTGACAACTAAGTCCATAATTAAGCGCATTCCCCTTTTATGAGCCTCGGCTAACAGCGTATCAAATTCTTCCATAGTTCCGT
>CACYBS010000197.1 GCA_902772725.1 Erysipelothrix rhusiopathiae | reverse complement strand
TTCTTCATTTGGAGTTTCATCATCACCATTTGGGAAAATACGTGTCCAGTTGATAGACAGACGGTATACGTTCATACCCATTTCCGCAAATAAGGCAATATCTTCCTTCCAATGATGATAGAAGTCAGTAGCTACATGGCTTGGATAGTATGTATCCGGATCGATAATAGCCTTAGCGCCTGCCGGGATTTCTTCATCCATATTACCAAATGATTTTCTTTCACCATTTGGCATTTCTACGATAAATTTACGTGGGATTCCATGAATGCCATCACCACCGGTCAATGTATCGGCAACAGCCGGTCCCTTACCGCCGGAAAGATATCCACCTTCATATTGGTTGGCAGCAGTTGCTCCACCCCATAAAAATCCTTTAGGAAAACTCATGTATTGTACCTCCTATTTCCTGTCTTTATTATTTCAAATTTAAATACCTTCATCAACAAAAAAAACATTTACCAAAGGTTATTTCTATTCAGAATATATATACTTTTTTGGTATAATGGTGGTGGTGATATTATGGATATAAAGACAATGGAGTATTTTAAAGCCGTTGCCGAAGAGCGTAGCTTTTCTAAGGCGGCACAACTTTTACATATGACACAGCCCCCTCTTTCCCGCAGTATTAAGGAATTAGAAATGGAACTGGGAAAGACGCTTTTTGTGCGCGTTCATAATGGCGTTGAACTTACGGAAGAAGGAATCATTCTAAAATCCCGTATCGATGAAATCCTTGAATTAACGGATAAGACCATTCGTGAGGTAAAAGGACACAGTGAACAGGTCAGCGGTGAGGTAACAATCAGTGCCGGGGAAAGTAACGGTATGCACTATATTGCCTCTGCTATTAAACAGGTTCACGATGAATATCCTAATATCCGTTTCCATGTCAACAGCGCCTACAGCTACGATACAAGAGAAAAGGTTCAAAGCGGAATGGCGGATGTCGGAATTGTGTTCTCCAACAATCATTTAGATAATTTGGAATACTATCGCCTGCCTCATGATGATCTGATCGGCATTATTCTTCCTAAAGACCATCCCCTTGCTGAGAAGAAAGTCGTAAGACCGGAAGATCTTAAACATCTTCCTTTAATGGGATCCCGGCATATTGTAGAAAGTAAAAGCTTTACCAGCTGGTTAGGATATGATCCCCACAGTCTGGATATCAGTGTATCCTACAATTTGATCAATACCCCGATTCTGTTTATGGAAGACGGTTTGGGATTCCCTCTGGCTTTTATGGATGTCGTCAATCTTCCCGATCACTTATGCCAGAAACCGCTCTATCCGCATTTAAAATATCCTATGATCTTGATCTGGAAGAAAAACATCGTTCTTCAAAGACATGTTCAAATCTTCCTTGATACTCTTAAAAACATGTAAAAAATGACCCTTGCCGGGTCATTTTTATTTATAGACTGTAATAATGTTCGTCACTTACCGGTTCGCACCATTCATTGGATGCATCCTTACCATCTAATTCAAATGCCAGATGTGAGAACCAGCTGTCTTTTTGAGCACCATGCCAATGTTTCACATTTGCCGGAATATGAATTACCGTACCCGGTAAGATTTCAACAGGATCCTTACCTTCTTCCTGGTACCAGCCCTTTCCGGCAACACCGATCAACATCTGTCCTCCGCCTTCAGAGGCATGATGGATATGCCAGAAGTTACGGCATCCCGGTTCAAATGTCACGTTGAAGCAGTTAATCTGAGAATCGGATACCGGAGCTAAATAGCTGTCACCGGTAAAGTATTCGTTGACCGGATTGATATCGCCGATTTCAAACATCACTTCCTGCTGGAATTTATCTTTTTCACTTGCCGGCTGGTCATCATCCTTCCAAATTTCTTTGGCAAGATTAAATACACCCCAGCCCATTGGCCAGCCTGCATAGAATGCCGCATGAGTAATGATGGCTGCGATTTCCGCTTTCGTGATACCGTTTTTCTTTGCGGTTTCCAAATGATATTTTAATGAGCTGTCAACTAAGCCTCTACCCATAAAGACTGAGATCACAATTGTGCTCTTAGTCTTTAAATCAATTGTTTCATCATTCCATACTTCTCCGAAAAGTACATCATCGTTATATCTGGCAAAATCCGGTGCAAATTCACCTAAAGAATTTCTTCCTGCTGTTTGAACAATTTTTTTACGCATATTCTTTTCCTTCTTTCTGATTCCATTGAACTAACACACTCTTACGAGTGTGGGCTTTTTTGTGAAAAGCCATAGTTCTACTCCTTTCTTTATTTTACACTTAAGTCATC
>CACYBS010000196.1 GCA_902772725.1 Erysipelothrix rhusiopathiae | reverse complement strand
TGCCGTAAGCTTGCGTTAAAAGATAATGAGTGTACACATTTTTATGTGTAAACAAAGGTGGTACCGCGTGCGACAGACGTCCTTTGATGACTGTCGCTTTTTATATGGAAGGAGAAAAGAAAATGATTAATTTTAAAGAGAATGAACAACTGAATACTCTGAATCACAGCTGTGCCCACTTAATGGCACAAGCCATCAAACATTTGTATCCGCACGCAAAATTCTGGGTAGGACCGGTTGTCGAAGAAGGGTTCTACTATGACATCGATTTAGGTGAAGATGTAATCCGTGATGAAGACATCCCTAAGATCGAAAAGGAAATGAAAAAATGCGTAAAATCCGCTAAGCGTATCGTTCGTCAGGAAATTACCCGCGAAGAAGCTTTGGAGCAGTTTAAGGATGATGAATATAAGCTGGATTTAATTTCCCGTATGCCGGAAGGAACAAATATCTCTATGTATACCCAGGGAGATTTCACAGATTTATGCCGTGGACCTCATGTTGATAACACAAAATTATTGAAAAACTTTAAGCTTTTGAAACATTCCGGTGCTTATTGGAAGGGCGATAAGAACAATAAAGTATTACAGCGTATCTATGGTGTCTGCTTACCGACCGCAGAAGAATTAGAAGCTCATTTAGCTGACTTAGAAGACGCCAAGCAGAGAGACCATCGTAAGCTAGGAAAAGAGTTATCTATGTTCATGTTCTCAGAAACAGTGGGAGCCGGCTTACCAATGTGGTTACCGAATGGATTTACCGTACGCCGTATGTTGTCCGACTACATCATGGATAAGGAATTAGAACAGGGCTATGTTCATGTAATGACACCATCTGTAGTAAGTACGGAGCTGTATAAGATTTCCGGTCACTTAGCTCACTATAAGGATGATATGTTCCCAATCATGGAACGTGAAGGCGTTGAAATGTGCTTACGTCCGATGAACTGTCCGGAACACATGGTTATGTATAAGAGCACTTTACATTCTTATCGTGACTTACCGGTTCGTATTGCCGAAATCGCCAATGACTTCCGTTTTGAAGCCGGTGGTGCCTTAACCGGTATTGAGCGCTCCCGTGCCTTTACACAGAATGACAGCCATATCTTCTGCCGTCCGGATCAGATCGCATCGGAAATTAAGGATGTCACAAAGCTGATCTTAGATGTATATAAGGACTTTGGATTTGAAAACTATTCCTTCCGTTTATCTTTACGTGATCCGGAAAATGCGGAAAAGTATTTCGGAAACGATGAGCTCTGGGAAAAGAGTGAAGTCCAATTACGTGAAGTATTAAAGGAAATGGATGTTCCGTTCTATGAAGCTCTTGGTGAAGCTGCCTTCTATGGACCGAAGATCGATGTTCAGGTTCGCTCTGCCTTAGGTCATGATGTAACCTTATCTACAATTCAGCTGGATTACCAATTACCGGAACGCTTTGAACTGGAATATGTAGATACAAACAACCAGAAAGTACGACCGGTTGTCATCCACCGTGCAATTTTAGGTTCTTTAGACCGCTTTGTAGCCTTCTTATTAGAAGAGACAAAAGGAAACCTTCCTTTATGGTTATCACCACGTCAGTTTGTGGTTATCCCTGTTCATAATGAAAAACATTATGACTATGCCAAGAAGGTAGTAGAAACACTTCGTAAAGCACATTTCCGTGCAGAGCTCGATGCCCGCAATGAGAAATTAGGATACCGTGTTCGTGAAGCACAGATCAAAAAGATTTCTTATCAGCTGGTTGTCGGTGACCGTGACCAGGAGGCCGGAACTGTAACAATCCGTCAGCATGGTAAGAAGGAAAGTGTTACTATGCCTTTAGAAGAAGCTATGGAAATGTTTAAGAAAGAAGTTGAGGAAAAATGTCTTTAAAGAAAATTGTTAAGGTATTCTTAGCAGCTGCCTTAAGTATTGGTTTAGCCGCCTGCTCATCCGGTGAAAATGAAGAAGTAAAGCCGGAACCGGTGAAGATCTTATGTCCGACAGGTGCACCGGGCTTGAGTCTTCTGGGTGCTTTGAACAATGATTTAGTAACTGTTGATTTTGTAGAGGGAACCGATGTACTAACGGCAGAAATGGCTAAAGAAGACAGCGAATATGATATTATCGTAGCTCCGACAAATTTAGGAGCAAAGATTTATACCAACTCTCCAAACTATAATTTGGATGCGATACTTACATGGGGTAACTTATATTTAGTCGGTAAAGAAGGCGTTGATCTTAGCACCGCTAACATCGCTGCCTTTGGTGAAGGTGCTGTTCCGGGTATGGTCTTCAAAAATGTCTATGATGCAGATACGATGAACGTTACCTGGTATAACAGCGTTCAGGAAGCCCAACAGGCACTTTTGACCGGTCAGGTTGATGTCGCCTTATTGGCACAGCCGGTTGCAGCTGCTACAATCGCCAAAGGATCGGAACAGGGATTGGATTTATCTGTTGTATCGGATCTGCAGGAATTATGGCAGACAAAGAATGAAATGGATATCAAGGGATTCCCACAGGCCAGCTTATTTGTGAAAAAGGATTCTGAAGAGAAAGTATCTTATGTTCTGGATGGCATCAAAACATTCTTGAACAGCGTAGATGATGAAGCCATCAGCACTGCGATTGAAGCGGTTGGTGCAGATAAACTCGGTATTCCGAATGCCCAGCTTGCCGTTAAAACATGGAAAGCACAGAATATTAATTTTGTATCCGGTAAAGATGCGAAAAAGGATATCGAAGCATTCTTAAAAGTATTTAATATGGAATTGCCGGAAGGCTTAATCGTTGAATAAATAAAAATGGACGTTTATACAAAACGTCCATTTTTCAATTCATCTTCTATTACGGAAAGTTCCTCTTGATGGGATTTCGTAACTAAATGTTTTATAAAATACACATGTAGGAGTAATGCTTCAGATTTGTTTGAAACGTTGGAATTGAAAGGGGTGAGGGTATTGGTCACCCAGATCATATGTTGCGACAACATAAACCAGGAGATTGATCTTACTTCTTCTTGGGATAAAGGGATCAGCACGCCTTGATTTATCAATTCAGCAATGTTGTTTTCTAGATGGAGGAGAACCCGCTCTTGCGTAAAGACGTAATCTTTAGAAAAAGATTTGTTGTAAACAAGTAAGTCATTGTTTCGAAAAAAGAAGCGTTTATCAATCAAAGTATCCAGCATCTCACTAATCAATCGAAAAAAGTCGGCTAATGTTTTGGAGTTCTCTCTAGAAAGATAAACAGGGTCAGTAATTAAATCAGGAATCATATCCGATTTCTGATGATAATAATAGGTAACGTTACCTACGGCAATATCTGCAGTTGCAGCAATCTCGCGCATAGTGACATTGGAGAATCCTTTTTCATTGAATAGTTCTAAAGCGACTTCTAATATTTTTTCCTGTGTTTGATTCATGATTTTATTGTAAATGAATATTTTTTTGTTGACAAGATAAAATTAGTACAATATACTAAAACTGTAAATAGTACAATGTACGAGACGAAAATGTGCTATAAAAGAGATAAGGAAAATATTGAAAAAGGAGTGATATCTGATGTTGGAAATCTTATTATGCTGCGGAGCGGGAATGTCTTCTAGTGCTTTAACTGCACAATGTAATAAAAGTATTATTGCGAATGGTTTAGGTGATGTTGCACATGTGGAGTTTTCACCATTTGATAACTCTCCGCGTGCTTTAGCAGAAAAGAAGCGCGATGTGATTATCTGCTGTCCGCATTTAGCTCGTGAAGCAAAAGAATTTATCGAGAGAAAAGGTATTGATATTCCGGTTTATATTCTGCCTCCTCAGATGTATGGCGTTATTAATGGACCGGAAATCGTTCAGGATTGCAAGGATGTTATTGAGCGTTACTACAATGATCCGGAAAGAAAGAATCCGGTTCAGTTCCCGGGTGAAACAAACGTATTCCAGATTAAACGCAAAAGAGCATATTACAACGAATACCCGGATAGAAGAGAGAAGTAATCATGGCGAAATGCCATGATTTTTTTTATCCTTTTTTCTTAGCAAACTTATTGCATAAGTGCTAAAAATGTGTATAATAGTCTTTAGCAATTATCAAGTATGAGTGCTAAAAGGAGGAAACTTAGATGTTAAAACCATTACATGATTATGTGTTATTAGAAAAAGATAAAGTAGAAAAGACAACTGCCAGCGGTATTATTTTGACTGCCGGAAAAGAAAAATCAAAATTCGCAACCGTTAAGGCAATCGGAAAGGATGTCAAGGATGCCGGTTATGCGGTAGGCGATCATGTATTATATACAGAGTACGCAGGTACTACTTATAAAATTGATGATGAAGAATTTGTGGTAATCAAAGATGAAGAGATTATCGCAGTTGTAGAGTAGGAGGATTTTTATGGCAAAAGAAGTTCGTTTTTCAAAAGATGCACGTGAATCTATGTTGAAGGGTATGAATACCCTTGCCAATGCGGTACGTGTTACTTTAGGTCCTAAGGGACGTAATGTGGTATTGGAAAGAGAATACGGTTCTCCGTTAATCACAAACGATGGTGTTTCCATCGCCCGTGAAATCGAATTAGAAGACAAGTTCGAAAATATGGGTGCTAAGCTGGTGTATGAAGTTGCCAATAAGACAAACGATACAGCCGGTGACGGTACTACAACAGCTACCATCTTAGCCCAGAGCATGATTGAAAACGGTATGCGCGCGGTTGATCGCGGAGCCAATCCGGTATTAATGCGTGAAGGTATTGAAAAGGCATCTAAGGCCGTTGCTCAATATATCTTAGATCATTCTAAGATCGTTGAAAGTAACCAGGATATTGAAAACGTTGCGACTA
>CACYBS010000195.1 GCA_902772725.1 Erysipelothrix rhusiopathiae | reverse complement strand
GTTGAATGTTTTCCCGGTACCGGATGGTGATACGGGTACAAATATGAATTTAACTTTTACCAATGGTGTTAAATCTGCTTTAGAGTGCAATGAAAACTCTGTTGGAAAGGTTGCCAAAGTATTATCCCGCGGCTTATTGATGGGAGCCCGAGGTAACTCCGGTGTTATCACATCGCAGATTTTTAGAGGCTTTTATCAATCTGTAAAAGATGAGGATACACTCGATGCGATGCAGTTAGCAAACGCATTGGTAAATGGTTCCCGTGTAGCCTATCGTGCCGTAATGCGTCCGGTAGAAGGAACGATTTTAACGGTTGTCCGCGAAGCAGCGGATTACACCTATGCATATACCGTAACTGAGGAAATTACAGATTGCGTATTGGTTATGCAGAAAATGGTGGATGAGGCTAACGAATCCCTCAAACGCACACCGGAACTTTTACCGGTACTTGCAGAAGTTGGCGTAGTCGACAGCGGCGGAAAAGGTTTATGCGTTATTTTGGAAGGCTTCTTAGCTGCTCTTAAAGGTGAGCCGATTGAGCGCTCTGAAACTTTAGAAGCCGGCGAAATGGCATAGGCTAAGATCGATAACGGAGAAAGCGAATATGGTTTCTGTACCGAGTTTATTCTGCGTTTAAGTGAGCGCGGTATGCGTAACTTCTCAGAAGTTCAATTCCGTGATGAACTAGCTACAATCGGTAATTCGATCGTATGCGTACAGGATGAAGATTTAGTTAAGGTTCATGTACATACCCTTGAGCCTCAGACAGCGATCAAGATGGCCAAACGTCAGGGTCGTTTTGCGAAATTAAAAATTGAAAATATGCAGGAACAGCATGATGTGATCATGGTTGCCGAAGCTGAAAAATTCCATGACAGTGCAGCCGTACATTCTGGTGCACAGCCATTGAATGGACCGAAAGAAGCCCAGAATTTATCTGCGATTGCCAAGGCAGGCAATTCTTCAAATATTCGTCCGGCTTCTGCAGAACATAAAAAATACGGCATTATTACCGTTGCTCCGGGTGAAGGTATCACCAATATGTTCTATGAATTAAGAGCAGACAAGGTAATCAGCGGCGGTCAGACCATGAACCCAAGTACGGAAGATTTTGTGAGTGCCATCGAACAGATGAATGCAGATCATATCATCATTCTTCCAAATAACTCCAATATCATCCTGGCAGCCCAGCAGGCAGCCCAGGTTGTAGAGGATCGTGATATCCATATCTTACCGACAAAGACGATTCCGCAGGGTCTTTCCGCATGTGTAATGTTCAATCCGGATGAAGACATTGATGAAAACCTTTCCGAAATGGAAGAGGCGATTGCCAATGTAAAATCAGGTGAAGTTACCTATGCCATCAAGGATACAACCTATGAAGGTCTTCAAATCAAGAAGGGTGAATATATGGGAATCTTCGGAAAAGGTATTTCCGTATCCTTACCGGACTGCATGGAGACCACAAGAAAATTGTTAGATACTATGTTAGATGAGGATTCCGAACTTGTTACGCTGATCTATGGCGCGGATGCGACCAAAGAACAGGCAGAAGAGCTTGCCGCTTATATTGAAGACAACAGTGATGCAGAAGTAGAAATTCACGAAGGAAAACAACCGGTTTATTCATTTATCATCGGTGTTGAATAAAACCTGAGAAATCAGGTTTTTCCTTTTTTGAGAGGTGTTGAAAATATGATTTATATAACCGGTGATACGCATAGAGAACTGGATATCCATACGATCAATCCGGATGAATTTGTTGAAGGAAGAAATCTCACCCGGGATGATTATGTCATCATAGCCGGTGATTTCGGCTGTATTTGGGATGCGGCCGATGGAGACCGGTTCTGGTTGAAATGGATTAATTCCTTACCATGGACAACATTGTTTATTGATGGGAATCATGAAAATTTTGATGAGTTAAATACATATCCGATCGAAACATGGCATGGGGGAAAGGTACACCGCATCCGCGAGAACGTTTATCATTTGATGCGCGGTGAAATCTTTTCCATTGATGATCAGAAAATATTTGTGTTTGGCGGAGGTTTCTCCCATGACTACCAATATCGAACAGAACACCGTTCCTGGTGGAAGGATGAACTTCCTACCATCGATGAAGTAAGTCATGCCAAAAAAGTTCTGGAAGATGCGAATTGGAAAGTCGACTATGTCATAACTCATGATATTTATGAGGCTTCTCATTTTACCGACCGCTATGAATGGTCAATGGCTCCTTATGGTGAAGGATATGTAGATATTCATTCTTTTTTGGAAGAAGTAAATAATAAACTGGATTATAATGTTTGGTTTCATGGACATTATCATGAAGATGAAGTCCACTACGATAAAAAAGGCAGACCTGCTGTCTGCCTCTTTAATAAAATCATTCGTATCGAAGATTGGAAACAGGTTGAATAAACCTGTTTTTTATTGTGATTGTGAATGTAGAGTAACTTGGAAACTCTTTTCTTCACCATCTCTTACAACAACGATTTCAATGGTGTCGCCAACCTTATGTTTGTAAAGGACTGCCTTTACTTCGGATGCAGTCATGACCTTGGTACCGTCTACCGAAATAATGCGGTCGTTTGTCTGTAAGCCTGCTTCATCGGCTGCACCGCCTGGTACGATTTGAACGATATAAACGCCTTCTTCTTCTTTAGAGCTCATATAATAGCTGGAAGCATTATGGTCATAAAGTGATACATTCAATGCCGGACGTGTTGTGACTTCACCGTTGGTCATTAATTCATTGATAATATCCATTGCGCTGTTGATTGGAATCGCAAAGCCTAAGCCTTCAATACCTTCCTGACTGGTTTTTGCGTTCACAATTCCAATCAGATTTCCGTTGGCATCAAATAAGCCTCCTCCGGAGTTACCCGGATTAATGGCTGCATCGGTTTGCAGCAGTGTCATGGTTACACCATCAATGGTCAGCTGTCTGTCCAGCGAAGAAATAATACCGGATGTTACGGTACCGCCTAACATTCCTAACGGATTTCCGATTACGATGGCTGCATCTCCTACCTCCAGGGAATCGGAATCGCCAAAGGTTGCGGACGTTAAATTCTTTGCGTCAATCTTGATAACAGCTATATCGGAATCAACATCGGTTCCGATCAGACTGGCATCATATTCGGTACCGTCTGTGGTTCTTACCACAATGGTTGTCGCATCGGCAATAACGTGATTGTTGGTGACGATATATCCATCTTCGCTGATAATAACTCCCGAGCCGGCACCGGCTGCTGTATATTGACCAAACCATTGATCGTTCTGTGTTTTTTCAACAATGATTTCAACAACGGACGGTCCGCATTTTGCGGCTATATCACTGACATCCTCTACGACAACGGAATTATTGGATGAATTTCCTGTCTGCTGGACAATCGTTACACCGCTTCCGTTTGAACTTGAAATAGATTGATTGATCGCAAATCTGGCACAGCCATAACCAACGGCTCCTGACAATAAAATCGTCGCAAGTGCACCTGCTATAAAAGCACCGACAGGTCTCTTTTTCTTCCGTGCTTTAAATTCCGGTGGTGTCTGTTTATTTGGCATAAAAACCCCCCTTTAATTCATTTCGAATAGTATTATATTCTTGAATTGTGTGTTAAAACAATTAGATTTTGTGTGAAATCGCAAAAAATATGAAAAAAATTGAATTTTATTGGTCTAAGATATGAAAAAAATAAAATAAGTGATATAATTTAACTTGTTTAAGGAGGGCTTTGAGTATTATGCCTGCTAAAAAAGTTATTAAAGAAGAAAGTGCTAAAACAGAGGAAAAAACTGTAAAAAAGACGACTGCTAAAAAGCCGGCTGCGAAGAAAGCGGCACCTAAAAAGTCAACTGCTAAGAAGGTTGATGACCAGAAGATTAGTCAGTATAACCAGTTCTCTTTAGATACATGTATTGATATGGCACGCGCAATGGGTATTAACATGGGTTATGATCAATATGCAGCATTATTGTTAGATAACTCAGATTTGAAAAAAGTGGCTGAAAAAATTGTTAAGGACAATGAAACTGAAGTTTCAAAACATACTTTTGATGAAGATGGTTATGATGCAGATTTAGTTGAAGTTCTTGTTAAGAAGATTGCCGATACAATGGATATTAAGGCCAGCGATTTTGCGGATCTTGCCAAGGATATTAAGGCGCATGTAGCTTATGAAATCAAAGACGACGCTGTTGAAAATAACGATGAGTACAAAGCACAGTTTGAAATTATTAAGCGTGTACTTATGATTGCTCAGAGAAAAGATATTCATACAATGGCTGAAATGAAGTCATTATTAAAAGTAGATCCAACTGAATTTGTAAACAAGTTCATGGATGTTGCCTTAGTTGTTTTAAAGAACTGGCAGTATGACGATGTGAAGTATTATGAAAACTTCATCTATGCGGTATTATCCCAGTTTACTGATTTATATGAATCAAATGAGAACCGTGCACAGATGGATGTTGCCGATTTGTATATTGTTCATGGTGATTATCGTTTAGGTGATTCTAACTACAGCTATATCCTTCGTGAAAACCAGCTGAAGGATTACATTTACTATCGCTTTGCGAAAGTATATGCTGATGTAGACCGTGAAAAATCACGTGCCATCGCCCAGGAAGCTCTGGGAGTTATCGATGACCGCTATACGTATTACTCTGATATCGTTAAATTATTAGAAGACTAAGAAATTAGTCTTCTTTTTTTCTTGAATTTCACAGAAAATGTAATATTATTATTTTCATGTGAGGAGGAATTTTTATGACAGCACAATCCAAAATTCCTGACTGGGTAATCCAGTGTCTTGATCAATACGGTAACTGTGCCTGCGGTCGCAATTTGACAAAAAAGCTGGGAAAAGAAAAGCTTCTTGAAGAACTTGAGGCAATGGGTTTTCCATGCACTTTGGAAATTTTATCCGACCAGAAGGAAAAAGCAGCATATCCAAAGGATGGAACGTATATATTAACTTTGCAGAAACGGATTAAAAAATAACGGCATTGCCGTTTTTTTTTATGAATGAGTTTGAAACTTTTAATTAAAAGATGACTTTGGTATAATCAAAGACATGAGGTGAATAAGATGGAAAATTTAACACAAAAAATCTTACGTAAACATTTGGTTTCCGGTGAAATGAAAGCCGGATCACCAATCGAAATTATAATGGACCAGACTTTAACGCAGGATGCCACCGGAACAATGGCTTATATGCAGTTAGAAGCGATGGGAGTTAAACAGGTAAAGACAGAATTATCGGTAAGCTATGTCGACCATAATACCCTTCAAAGCGGTTTTATGAATGCCGATGACCATGCCTATCTGCAGTCAGTTGCCGCAAAACACGGTATCTATTTCTCAAAACCGGGCAATGGTATCTGTCATCAGGTGCATCTGGAACGCTTTGCCAAACCGGGTAAGACCCTGATCGGTTCCGATTCCCATACACCGACAAGCTCAGCAATGGGTATGATCGCGATCGGTGCCGGAGGCTTAGATGTTGCCAAGGCTATGGCAGGTATTCCTTACCGCTTAATCATGCCAAAGGTAGTAAAGGTTGAATTAGTCGGAAAATTAAATCACGGCGTATCTGCCAAGGATATTATTTTAGAGCTTTTACGTCATTACAGCGTAAAAGGCGGTGTCGGCAAGGTATTTGAATATGCCGGTGAAGGACTTAAGAATTTAAGTGTTTATCAGCGTGCTACCATCACCAATATGGGTGCTGAATTAGGTGCGACAACTTCAATTTTCCCATCCGATGAAGTGACTAAAGAATTTTTGGCTTTGCAGGGAAGAGAACAGGATTATATCGAATTAAAGGCTGATGAGGATGCACCTTATGATGAATCTTACACCATCGATTTATCCAAGCTGACTCCGATGGCTGCCTGCCCGAATTCACCGGATGCCGTTAAGACAATTTCTGAGTTAGAAGGCATGAAGGTGGACCAGGTTGCGATTGGTTCCTGCACAAACTCCGGATATGAAGATATGATGAAAGCTGCCCAGATTCTAAAGGGTAGAAAAGTGGCTGAAAATGTAAGCCTGGTAGTATCTCCGGGTTCCCGTCAGGTACTTATGAAGATGATCCAAAACGGAGCATTGGCGACCTTTGTAGAGGCAGGAGCACGTATACTTGAATGTACATGCGGACCTTGTATCGGTATGGGTCAGTCTCCAAAATCAGAGGGTATCTCTTTACGTACCTTTAACCGTAACTTCTACGGCCGTTCCGGTACTTTATCTGCCGGTATTTATCTGGTATCTCCGGAAGTTGCTGCAGCCAGTGCAGTTGCCGGTGTGTTTGCCGATCCTTCCAAACTGGAATATGAAGATACCTTTGAACCAAACTGGAAGCTGATTGATGACTCCATGATCTATGCTCCAAGCACGGATCCGGATTCCGTTGAAATCATCCGCGGACCGAATATTAAACCGTTACCGCAGAATACGGATCTTCCGGATAATGTTGAAAAGAAAGTAGTCATTAAATTACCTGATAACATTACAACCGACCATATTGCCCCGGCAGGAGCTGAGGTATTACCGTATCGTTCTAACATTGAAAAGCTGTCCACCTTTGTATTCAAGAACAACAAAGAGCACTTTGATGAAGTATGTAAGGCAAATAACGGCGGTATTATCGTAGCCGGTGAAAACTACGGTCAGGGATCAAGTAGAGAACATGCAGCATTAGCTCCTATGTATTTAGGTATTAAGGCAGTTATCTGTAAGAGCTTTGCCCGCATTCATAAGGCCAATCTGGTAAACTTTGGAATCCTTCCGCTGGTATTTAAAGATCCGGCTGATTATGATTCTATTTCAGAGATGGATGATCTTGTGATTGAAAATGTACGTTCTTTATATGATGATCCAAATATTGAAGTAACAGATAAAACAACCGGTAAGACATTTACCGTTGTATGTGAATGTACAAAGGATGATCTGGATATCATTATGGCCGGTGGAGCGCTGAACTTCATCCGTAAGCAGCAAAACTAATTATGATGGCCGAATATGGCCATCTTTTTATTTGTTTTATGATAGAATGATTTCAGGAGAATTATCGTGAAACAAGAAAAACAATTCCAGCTATTATGCAAGTGCATGATAGTTTTTAGTATTATTAATTTAATCTATGTGCTGGCCGAAATCGCCGTATGTGATGATATTTGGTACCCCTATTTTGCGATGCATCAGCAGGGACAAACCTTAACGCATGATCAGGCCGTATTGCTGTGCTTATATGTGATTTCCCATACCTTAGGCTTAATTGAAAGTGCGCTGATGTTTTATGCCGGAAAGACCGGCTTAGATATTATTAATGGGACAAAAAAAGGATCGCGTACATCGGTTTTGGGCATTATCTTGTTAACCATTGCCGCAGTTCGAACTTCGCTTAATATTGCCTTAAATGAGATGGAGTTTGCCGGATGGTTCCCGTTACTTTTGAATATCGGTATTGCGATTGTTTACTATTACCAGATGGAGAAGGCAATGAGCAGAGATTTCTGGACCGGTATTAAAAAGGATTCGTATCGAAGAGATGCCTTCTCAAAATACAATGCCCTGCATATGCCGCTTCCTGTGGATGGAGCACCAACACGTTATAAGTTTCAAAACGGAATACTGGTAAGTGGGGAAGACATGGTACCGGGTGAGCCGATGGTGGAGATTGTGGATGATGCGACTTTCTTTGCGATGGATATGTCCATTGAACAGAGATCCTATGTAGAAACACATAAAGAATTGTATCATACCAGTATTTATTTCTTTGGGGATGAAATATTCGGAGCACTTTTACTGCCGGATAAAGACAGCATCTTAGATACTAAGTATGCGATTCGTTACCGCATCATGGAAAATCGCTTGATCTTCGCTGATCGCAGCGGCATGATTGATACCTTATTGTATTATTTTTCTCATTCCGCTTATTTTGAAAGAGCGAATGTTACTCAGGTCTTTATTGACTTCTTGAACTATATTACGATCAATGACGGTGAATTGTTCAACGATTATGATAACCGATTGAATCAATTGGAAGACAACATTGCCGATGATGCCATGGAGGTTCCGAAAGATTTTTCTGACTTTGTATTGGACTCCAAGAAAGAGCTTCGTGCCATGGCACGCTATTATAAGCAGTTATTGGATTTAGGCACATCCCTTGAAAACTCCAACTCCATTTTAATGGATGAGGCTAATGAAAAGATCGTACATATGGTCAACAATCGAATTGAAAGACTTCAAAACGATGCCTTAACAGAATTTGATTATGCCAACCAGATTCTGGCAACCTACCAATCCAAGGTGGATGCCCGTTCCAACAATATCATGCAGATTTTAACCATTGTAACGACGATTTTTATGCCGCTTACACTCATTACCGGATGGTATGGTATGAACTTAAGGATGCCGGAGACTGCATGGCGGTATGGCTATCTTGTTGCGATTATCGGATCGATTATCGTCATCGGGGTAGAATGTATAATATTTAAGAAAAAGAAGTGGTTCTAAAGCTCGCAAGAGCTTTTTTTGAACCAAAGGAAGGATGATAAATATGATTGGAATCGTATGTATCGATTTAAGAAACGGTCTCTCTTTTAACGGTCGCAGAACATCCAGAGACCGTATTGTGATTGAAGATATCTTATCCTATACCGAAGATCGGACCATTTGGGCACTTCCGTATTCGTTTCCGCTGTTTCCGGATGGAAGGGTAAAAGAATGGAATTCAGATTCACAGGTTGGAGAGGATGATTATTTCTTTATCGAATTGGAAATGCCGGATTTATCTTTCAATCAATTGGTGGTGTACCGCTGGGATAAAAAGTATCCCTGCGATGAAAAAGTAGATTTATCCGCTTATCGATTTATCGTTCAAAAGGAACTCGAAGGAAACTCCCATGAAGTGATTATGAGGGAGGTTTATGAACATGAATAAGCTTTTAAAAATATGGCTTGCCCTCTGGTTATCGCTTTCTATGACCGGATGCGTCAACAAGCCGGTTGAAAATAAACCGGATATTTCGCTTTCGAATATACCGGAGTATAGCGGTAAAGGATATGTTGAAATCAACGGCAATGTCCCGACCTTTACGGAAGAAGAGATTACCACCGAATCCTATAAGAAATTCAGTGATTTAGATAGCTTGGGACGATGTGGAATGGCTGAAGCATGCCTGGGTCCGGATCTCTTGCCGACACAGAAAAGAGGGGATATCTATTGGATCCATCCAACCGGATGGCATTCGGACAAATATAATTTTATCGAAGGTGAAAATCTGTATAACAGATCGCATTTATTAGCGCATTCTCTTACCGGAGAAGATGCCAATGAAAAGAATCTGATCACCGGTACCCGTTATATGAATGCGGATGTCATGGAGCCATTTGAAGATATGACAACCGACTACATTCGAGAAACGAAAAACCATGTAATGTATCGTGTAACCCCAATTTTTGAAGGCGATAACTTACTGGCAAACGGTGTCCATATGCAGGGATATTCTGTGGAAGATAAGGGAGACGGCATCAGCTTCAATGTCTATTGTTACAACGTACAGCCAGGTGTAGTCATTGATTATGCGACAGGGGATAATCATTTAGCGGATGCACCGCAAACAAGTGAAGAGAAGCAGCTCTATGTATTAAACAAGGGTTCCAAGAAATTCCATCGCCCGGATTGTGAAGGCGTAAAAGACATCTTCAAGAAAAATTATGCCGAAATGGAAGCCACCCGTTCTTATTTAATTGAACTTGGCTATCAGCCGTGCGGTTCCTGTAATCCATAAGCCCATTCGGGCTTTTTTTGTGTTTAGAAATAAGCTAAAATAAAGTTAAGAAATTACGGAGGATTTCATATGTTAAAAGATAATAAAGTACTGATCGCAAAATCAGGGGAAAAAGAGATTTACATTTATCCAAGAATGGCGAACCGCCATGGTTTGATTGCCGGAGCTACCGGTACCGGTAAAACTACAACGCTTCGCGTAATGGCAGAATCCTTTTCGGATCTTGGTGTTCCGGTATTTTTAGCCGATGCCAAAGGTGATCTGGCCGGTTTAGGAAATGAAGGACAACCGGGAACATGGGTTGAATCCAGCGTTGAAAAGCTTGGCTTAGATGGCTTTAAATATGCCAAATATCCGGTAAGTTTCTGGGATGTATATCAGACCAGCGGACTGCCGCTGCGCACGACGATTACGGAAATGGGACCGTTGTTACTGGCAAGAATTTTAGGCTTGAATGATGTACAGTCAGATATTTTGTCCATTGTCTTCCAGATTGCGGATGATGAAGAAATCCTTTTGATCGACACAAAAGATCTAAAGAGCATGCTTCAATATGTTGGTGAACATGCAGCTGAATATGAACTCAGCTACGGACACATGACTAAGCAGTCATTAGGTGCTATGACTCGTGCTGTTGTTGCCTTAGAGGCCCAGGGCGGTAGTTTATTCTTTGGTGAGCCGGCTTTGGATATTCATGACTGGATCGGTGTAGATTCTAACGGAAAAGGCCGCATTGAAGTATTGGATTGCCAGAATTTGATGCAAAATCCGAGGATGTACGGAACCTTTATGTTGTGGCTGATGTCTGAATTATATGAAACTTTACCGGAATCCGGTGATTTGGAAAAACCGCGTATGGTATTCTTCTTTGATGAAGCACATATGTTGTTTGATGATGCATCCAAAGCACTGCTTCAAAAAGTAGAGCAGGTTGTTAAATTAATCCGTTCTAAAGGCGTAGGTATCTATTTTATCTCCCAGGCACCGCAGGATGTACCGGATGGTATTCTGGCACAGCTTGGAAATAAGATCCAGCATGCACTTCGTGCTTATACACCTGCAGAACAGAAAAAGGCGAAAGCTGCTGCCGAATCTTTCCGTGTAAATCCGGAATTCAATACTTTCGATACTTTGATCAATCTGGGAACCGGCGAAGCCATTATCTCGGTATTAGGCGAAGATGGTATTCCTACTATGGTTGAAAAGGCTAAGGTCGTTCCTCCGCAAAGTCTACTTGGAACGATGGATCCATATGAACGCAATGTCCGTGTTCAAAACGATATTCTGTATACGAAGTATATCGATTTTGAAGACCGCGATTCTGCGTATGAATTCTTTGAAAGACAGCGTAAGATTGAAGCGGATGAAAAGATGGCCATAGCCGAGCAGAAACAGAAAGAAAAGGAAGCTGCTGCAGCTGCCAAGCAGAAGGCAAAAGAGGAAGCAGCAGCTGAAAAAAAAAAAAAAAAAGAAGCTAAGGCTGCAGAAAGACAGGCGGAAAAGGAAGCCAAAGCGGCTGAAAAAGCAGCGGCCAAAGCAGAAAGAGATAAGAAAAAGGCAATTTCTTCGGTAGGTAGTACCGTTGCCGGAACTGTCGGCCGTGAAATCGGTAATACACTTGGAGGAACATTCGGCGGTAAGATAGGAAGAAAACTCGGAGGAAATCTGGGTGCCAGCTTAGGCAGAAACTTATTTGGAACTTTATTGAAGTAAAAAAAATCGGGATTTCGATCCCGATTTTATCATGTTTAAACAACTCTGTATTCCATCCATTTTCCGCTCTGATAGCGCCATACAAAGAACAGAATACGTGTGGTCCAGTCGATATACATCGCAATTCTTGTTCCTACAACACCCATGCCAAGAACCGTACCTAAAAGATATGCGCCTGCTACGCGGGATAAAAACATCGAGGCAACACCAATCACCATCGTAAACTTGGCATCTCCGGCAGCGCGCATCGATGTCGGCAAGACAAATGCCAGAGGGTGCAGAACAGATACTGCGATACATTCCATGGCCAGAATGGTTTGGGCAATCTTGAGCGTTTCCGGAGTCAAAGTATATAATCCTAAGGCAAATGGGCTGATGCCGTAAACGGCCAGGTTGTTGACAATGGCCATGACCCATGCCCATGTAACCATCTTGCGGATATAGTATTTTGCCTGGTCATAATCATTGGCTCCGACACATTGACCGACCACTGTTACAATCGCCAGCTGCATCGCCATTTCGGTTGCGTAACATAATACGGCTAAGGAGTTGGTTACACCGTTAGCAGCAATCTGGGAGGTTCCATATGTTGCCACAAAGGTCGATACCAGTACTTTACCCAATTGGAATAATCCGCTCTCAATTCCGTTTGGAATCGCAATGGTAAGGATCTGGCGAATCGTTCTTAAATTATATTGAATGATATTTTTCCATGTTAAGAAGATTTCATTATTCTGGTTAAATGCCATACGTGTCATCAAAACAGCTGCGACAACACGGGATGCGAGTGTAGGCCATGCCACACCGGCTGCGCCCATATGGAAATGATAAATCAAAATATAGTTGCCGATCAGGTTGACTAAGTTCATGATGATCGATACCCGCATGGTAGCTTTGGTATCACCCATGGACCTATATAATGCAGCTGCTGCAT
Organism: Erysipelothrix rhusiopathiae; assembly: GCA_902772725.1. Lineage (GTDB taxonomy): Bacteria > Bacillota_I > Bacilli_A > Erysipelotrichales > Erysipelotrichaceae > RUG11795. Next base: position 8,157 of record CACYBS010000195.1, on the reverse strand, counting down.
TATAGGCACCCAGAAACGGGAAGGACAATGCGGTAATCCAGAAATACACGGCACCGGATTCAAATACATCGCTGGCTACACTGCCATACAGCGCATGAAGAATCTGCCGATGTAATAAAAAACAACCGACCCCCAACAAAAGGGAGATCACAACAGAAACCAAAACCAATTGACCGGCCGATTTGCGGGTTCGCTCCTGGTCCCCATAGCCTAAAAATTGCGATACGACAACTGAACCGCCACCGGCAACGGCTGCCAGAAGTTGAATGATTAAGTTGTTGACATCATTTACGATGGAAACACCGGATATGGCTGCTTCACCGGCACTGGAAACCATGATCGTATCCAACATTCCAACCAACATTAATAAAAGCTGCTCAATCAATAAAGGTACAATCATCTTTCTTAATTGAGCATTCGAAAACAATTTATTCTCCATATATTCTCCCTCTGCCTCCTTATTGTATGCCTTTTTATATATGATGAAAAGGGAATTGACTTGAAGTTTTAGATTGAATTGTTTAAGAATTTTTATGATGTTTAATACAAATAAAAAACTCAGTCTATAGATGACTGAGCTAAATATTATACTTCCATTTTCTTAAAAGACGGCATATCGATGTCGTTGATCTTCCATTCATTATTTTCATTGATTAGATGGAGTACAATCGTTCCATCCACCTTATCCTTGTATTTACATCCAAGAGTGCCTTTGGCTCCTGTCTTGGTTTTTTTGACTTCCTTTACGGTCCAGTCAAACTTTGACATATTTTGGAGCAAAAACTGGATTTTCTTTGGTGAAGGGGTATCAGTATTACGCGTTAAGAGATTCCCTAAAAAGCCTCCGCCTGCATACGTTTTGACAAGCTTTACTTTTTTTGCTCCTTCCGGCGTTATATAGGGATTTAATCCATCAATCCCCGATTTCTTGATGTCCTTAACGGCATTGTTTAAGAATTCTTCCGGTTCCATTGTTTGTTTCATGATGATTACCTCCGTGTTCACTGAATGGGTTATGATTGTTTCATTTCATTAAAATTATTGTATAATGCCTTACGACAAAAATCTAATAGTTTACGGCATTGCCTTTACAATAATTTCTGCCATTTCCTCCACTGTTTCTTCAAAGCCTCCGATACCCCATATAATGGCTGTCACTACAAGGCCGGCAGTATAGAAATGTGAGATGTATTTTATGGATTTTACATTTTCTCCATACAGGCTGACATTATGGAAAGATATTTCGTTAATCTGTGTTTCCAAATATCCTAATAGATTGTTTTTATAAAGCGGAATCAGGATATCAATATTCTGCTTACAGGTGTTGAAAAAATATATTAATAACTGTTTGCGATTGTTGAGGTTTGGTTGATTTTCAACATAGTCTTTCACCAGATGGTCAACACGATACATGATGATATCATTCATGGTTTCAAAGTTACGGTAAAATGTCTTTCTGCCTACTTTTGCCTTTTCGCATAAGGCAGTGACAGTAATGGAATCATAACTTTGTTGGCTTAATAATTCAAAAAACGCATCTGTGATCATATTTTGGGATTGTATCGCAATGGGGTTGGTTTGTAAGGTATACATTGACTCAATTTACCTCCTTTTGTGTCAGTTATATAGGTTGTTTGATTCAAGGAATTCTCAATGATAATATATACTTAACAAATAGATGACACAAGTGTGTCTTTTGGAGGGCGTATGAATTTACAGGACTTTTATGTAGGAAAGGCATTTGATGCATACACATACTTTGGTGCTCATTATCAGATTGACGGAGTAATGTTTCGCACCTACGGGCCACAGGCTGATAGAATCTGCTTGATCGGAGATTTCAATAACTGGAAAGAAGTAGATATGGTCCAGTCCGGACAGTCCGGTATCTGGGAATTAAAGGTAGGAAATGCCGTTCCGGGTCAGATGTATAAATATGTAGTCTATGGACATAACGGAAGAGTAGAACATTGTGATCCATATGGTTTTGGAATGGAATTACGTCCTAATTTTGCCTCAATTATCCGCAAAATGAACGATTATGGCTTTATGGATGAGAAATGGATGAAGTCCCGTAATCTATGTTATGGAGATCCCCTCAATATTTATGAGCTTCATTTAGGTTCCTGGAGACATAATGAAAATAATGAAAACGGCTGGTATCGCTATGATGAAATTGCCGATGATTTAATTTGGTACTTAAAGGAAAATCATTATACCCATGTGGAATTTATGCCGTTATCCGAACATCCGTTCGATGGCAGCTGGGGTTATCAAAATACCGGCTTCTTTGCCCCGACTTCAAGATACGGTACCGCACGTGAACTCAAAATATTGATTGACAGACTTCATCAAGCCGGTGTCGGTGCCATTATTGATTTTGTTCCGGCTCATTTTGCCACGGATTATTATGGACTTCGTTTATTTGACGGGGATGAGCTCTATGAATATCCGGCCAGTGATATCGGAAACAGCGAATGGGGAAGCTGTAACTTCTTATATTCAAGAGGAGAAATCCGTTCCTTCCTTCAAAGTGCTGCCAACTATTGGTTAACCGAATATCATTTCGATGGACTTAGAATGGATGCCGTCAGCCGTTTGATCTATTGGCAGGGACAGGAATCCCGCGGTGAAAATAAAATTGCGATTGAATTTATTAAGACGATGAACAGCGGTATCCGCAAACTACATCCAAGTGCCATGTTGATTGCGGAGGATTCGACATCCTATCCAAATGTCACCAGACCGGTAGAAGACGGTGGTTTAGGTTTTGACTACAAATGGGATCTTGGATGGATGAATGATACCTTAGATTACTTTATGAAACAGAGCGATGAAAGAAAAGACTTACCGGGTAAGCTTACCTTCTCGATGTTCTATTTCTATAATGAACGGTATTTGCTGCCGTTATCGCATGATGAAGTCGTTCACGGTAAAAAGACCATTGTCGATAAGATCTTCGGAAGCTATGAAGAAAAATTTGCCCAGGCAAGATGTTTATATATGTATATGATGATGCATCCGGGTAAGAAATTAAACTTCATGGGCAATGAGATCGGTATGTTTAGAGAATGGGATGAAAAGAAGGAACCGGATTGGTTTATTCTTAAATATCCGATGCATGATTCCTTCCATAAATACATCATTGAACTCAATAAGATTTATCAAAGTACTCTGGCCTTATATGCATGGGATTATGACCCTAAAGGCTTTGAATGGCTTACCATCAATGAAAACGGATCGAATGTGTTTGGCATTAAGCGTACCGCTGATGACTGCAAGGTAGCAGCCTTATTCAATTTCTCTGACAAAGAAGTTACTTATCAAGCGGTTGAAGACTGGCGTATTGAACTCAACAGCGATTGGGATATCTACAGCGGCAGCACGCCTAAGACAAATCGAAACCGTAAAACCGGAACCTTTAAATTAGCACCGTTTAGCTGTTTATATCTGACAAAATAGGGAAGAAGAATCCCTATTTTTATTTTTAAAAAAAATTAGCACTTTAACGTTGACAGTGCTAAAAAGGATGCTATAATACAATTGGCAATGAAAATAAGAGAGTGCCAAGGAGGTGTTCCTAATGAATTATGAACAAATGTCAGAAAAACTTCAAAAGGTTTTAATGGATGCCGTGAACGGTGCCAAGGCAGCCCAGCATCCAAGCGTTGATACGATAGATATGCTGTCGGCTATCTTCCGAGATGATACCTTAGATGGCCTTTATTCACGTGTTGGAGTTGATAAGAAGAAAGCGCTGGATTTTGTTGACCAGGAAAGTGCCAGAGTCGCAAAAAGCCAGAATCAGTCTTTGAACTTCTCAACTGCTGTACAGAACTCTTTAGACAAGGCAGAAAAATGGGGCAAAGAAAACGGCGAGACATATATGTCGGTTGCCAGCGTATGGATTGCCTTAATGTTTAACCAGTCCTATGTTTCCAAACAGCTGGTTGCGATGTTTAACTTGAAAGAAGACGAAGTTAAGAAAGCTGAACTCGAAAGAAGAAATGGTAAGAAATACGATACTCCGAATTCAGAGGATAATGTAGAAGCTTTACAGAAATACGGTAAGGATTTAGTTCAATACGTACGTGATGGTAAGATTGATCCAATCATCGGCCGTGATGATGAAATTCGCCGCGTAATGCAGATTCTTTCCCGTAAGACCAAGAATAATCCGGTATTGATCGGTGAGCCGGGTGTTGGTAAAACAGCAGTAGTAGAAGGTATCGCATGGCGTATTATGAAAGGCGATGTACCGGAATCCTTAAAAGATAAGCAGTTAATCGAAATCGATATGGGTGCTTTAATTGCCGGTGCGAAATATCGTGGTGAATTCGAGGAACGTTTAAAATCTGTCTTAGATGAAGTAAAAAGAGCAGATGGTCAGATTATCTTATTTATTGATGAGATTCACAATCTGGTCGGTGCCGGTAAGACTGAAGGCTCTATGGATGCTGCCAACTTATTAAAACCAATGTTGGCACGTGGTGAATTACACTGCATCGGTGCAACTACATTTAAGGAATACCGTAACTATATTGAAAAGGATGCGGCTTTAGAAAGACGTTTCCAGCGTGTTAATATCGATGAGCCGACCGTGGAAGAGACAATTTCGATTCTGCGTGGCTTAAAAAACCGTTATGAAAGCTATCACGGTGTACGTATCTTAGACAGCGCATTAATCGCAGCAGCTACTTTATCCAATCGTTATATTACCGACCGCTTCTTACCGGATAAGGCAATCGACTTAGTGGATGAAGCCTGTGCAACATTGAAGGTTGAAATGGAAAGTATGCCTCAGGAACTGGATGAGTTAGAGCGTAAGATTCTTCAGCTTCAGATTGAAAAGACATCTTTGATGAAGGAAGATGATCCTAAGACAGTATCTCGTAAAAATGAGATTGAAGCTGAACTCGGTCGATTACAGTCCCAGCGTGATGAAATGCATTCCAAATGGGAAGATGAAAAACTGAATTTAGCTAAGGTACAGGAAGACAAGCAGGCACTGGAAAAAGCACGCTTAGATCTGCAGCAGGCACAGAATGAAGCCCGCTATGAAGAGGCAGCCCGCTTACAGTATGGTGTGATTCCGGAATTAGAACAGCGTATTAAAGCCGCAACAACTTCTGATAAGTCCAATGCCTTGATTCAGGAGACCGTTGATGAAGAGTTAATTGCGGAAATCATCTCTAAGACAACCGGTATTGAAGTATCCCGTCTTGTAGAGGGTGAGCGTTTAAAACTGTTACGTCTGAAAGAGGAAATGCAGAAACGTGTTATCGGTCAGGATGAAGCTTTAGAGCTTGTAACAGATGCGATTTTGCGTTCAAAGGCACAGATTCAGGATGAGAATCGTCCAATCGGTTCCTTCATGTTCTTAGGCCCTACCGGTGTCGGTAAGACAGAGGTAGCTAAGACTCTGGCTGAACAGTTATTTGATGATGAGAAGCATATCGTACGTATTGATATGTCCGAATATATGGAGAAACACAGCGTTTCCCGTCTGATTGGTGCTCCTCCGGGGTATGTCGGCTATGATGAAGGCGGACAGTTAACCGAAGCTGTACGCAGAAGCCCTTACAGCATCGTACTGTTCGACGAAATCGAAAAAGCACATCCGGATGTATTCAACGTATTACTGCAGATCTTAGATGATGGACGTATTACCGATTCTAAGGGTGTGACCGTTGATTTCAAGAATACCATTATTATCATGACATCGAACTTAGGAAGCCAATATGCGTTTGAAGAAGGCGATGTACATGAAAAATACATGCAGGAAGTACGTAAGCACTTCAAGCCGGAATTTATCAACCGTATTGATGAGATCATCGTATTCAATGCGTTAACTCCGGAAGCTTACGGTAAGATTGCCCATAAGTTTATCAACCAGTTAGCTGCACGTCTGGCACAAAGAGATATCGAATTACATGTCAGCGATGCGGTTTACGAACAGATCTCTAAGATGGGTGTAGACCCTGTATATGGTGCTCGTCCAATGAAGCGTTATATCCAGAAAAACATCGAAACTCAGATTGCCCGTACTATTATTGAGTCCGGCGTAGTTAAAGATGCCGATATTTACGTAGACTTTGACGGTAATGACTACACTTACAAGGTAGTAGAAAAAGAATAACTTTGAACAAACCACGGTAAATGCCGTGGTTTTTCTTATCCTTATTGAGTTATAATCAAATCAGAGGTGAGTACGTATGTCACAATTAAAAGATTGGATCAACGAATCCAAAAACATCGTTTTCTTTGGCGGTGCCGGTGTTTCTACGGAAAGTAATATTCCTGATTTCAGAAGCGATAATGGTCTGTATAAGAAAAAATATCCGTATCCGGCTGAAGTTATGATTTCTCATTCCTTTTTTGTACAACATCCATCCCAGTTCTATGAGTTCTATTTCAATCAGATGATCTATGAGGATGCCAAGCCGAATAAAGCCCATCTTGCCCTGGCAAAGTTAGAACAGATGGGAAAATTAAAGGCCGTTGTGACACAGAATATCGATGGTCTGCATCAATTGGCAGGATCCAAAAATGTGTATGAACTTCATGGTTCGGTTTTACGGAATACCTGTCATCATTGCGGAGCCAAATATGATTTATCCCAAACCATTGCCGCACGAAATGAAGCCGGTGTTCCGATCTGCCCGAAATGCGGAAATATCATTAAACCGGATGTAGTGCTGTATGAAGAAAGTCTGGATGAGCATGTATTGTATCAGGCAGTGACGGCTATTGAAAAAGCGGATATGTTGATTGTCGGCGGAACATCGCTTGTGGTATATCCGGCAGCCGGACTGATTGAATACTTCCGGGGTAAACATCTGGTATTGATCAATCGGGATAAGACAGGAATGGATTATAAGGCAGATCTGGTGATCCATGACTCCATCGGAAAGGTACTTTCGGAAGCTGTTGATTTGGATTAAAAGGAAACATCCGTTTCCTTTTTTTTGTGAAAATTTGAAATATTTGGACAATTCCTATATAGTACTCATTATTAGGAGGAAAAGTTTTGAATTGGAATTTATTCAGTAAACATAGAGATTCTGTATATGGAATATCGATTCTTTCAATCATACTGTATCACTTCTGTAAAAATGTCATAGAATTTGAAACCGGTACTCCGGCTTTTATCGCAAATATCTATGCCACATTTATCGGAAGCATCGGTGTTGAGATATTCTTGTTCCTATCGGGAATGGGATTATTCTATTCGATGATGAAAAATGATGATATATGGGCGTTCTATAAAAGAAGGATGATTCGAGTTCTCATTCCGTATTTGATTGTGGCGATACCGTATTTTTACTTCCGGGATATTATTCGCTATGAAGAGTCATGGATCACATATCTACAAAATATCACCTTTTTTAGTTTATTTACGGAGCATGAGACCATTTTGTGGTATATCGGATTGACTTTATTTACGTATTTGATCTATGCTTTTATTTTTCCCCTTGTCAAGGATGGGAAAAATCTGGAGAAAAAGCTTGTTATTGGATTTCTTGTATTACTTGGAATCTATATATTTCTTCAGAAGTTCTGGACAGAACCTTTCAATGACGCAAGAATTGCGATCTGCCGCTTAAGCATTTTTTATGCAGGATGTGTATACGCACCGAAAATTTATTATAAACAGAACTTTAACCGCTTCGATAAGGTATTATTTTTCCTTGGGTTACCGATTAAGCTGGTTTGCGGTTACATGGAAATAAATGGCGTGGATTTTTCGGGAATACCGGAAAGAATGGTGGACTTTTTCTTTGGATTATTTATGACAGCCATCTTAACGATGATACTCGAAAAATGGAAAGTGAATTCTAAGGTACTAAAATTAGCCGGCAATTACTCGCTGGAGCTATATATGTTACATATGGTGATCCGCTCAGTTATGAGAGAATTAGACTATAAAATGTCTGATCCCATCAATTATGCGGTTTGTGTTCTCATTTCCATCGGCCTTTCGTGGCTGCTTAGAAAAATAACGGATTCTATCGCAAAACTGCTTGAAAATCATCCTCAAACATTGAAATCTGTTTGACAGAAATTCGATTTCACTGTATGATAAATAGGCATTGGAGAGTTGTCCGAGCGGTTTAAGGTGCAGTCTTGGAAAGGCTGTGTACTGGAAACGGTACC